>JAJZDO010000949.1 GCA_021805955.1 Acidobacteriota bacterium | reverse complement strand
AAAAGTGCGCGCGGGTGGTTTCGGGGATTCCGCTCGGACGGGCCGCGACGGTGGCGGAGATTGCCGGACCGGTATTGTTTTTGTGCACTCCATTCGCCGGCTTCGTTAGCGGAGAGGTTTTCAATGTCAACGGCGGCTCAGTCCTGGTGGGGTAGGTCGGCGAAATATCTTCGGCTGGGACTGGCGTGGGCGTTGATGGTTGGCGCGCTGTCGCAAGCGTTGCTGATGGCGCAGGCTACCGATGGTGCCGCGGTTGTGAGTCAGCGGCAAGCGCATGCGGCTCTGTCGGCGACGATCCAGGCGCTGGGCGGCCCGGCCTGGGTGGGCCTGCGAACAAGTCGGGAACACGTTCGCATTGCGTCCTTCTTTCAAGGCAATCCAACCGAGGAAGTGGCCGAAGCGGTGATCAGCCGCGAGCATCCTAAGAAAGAGCGCGTCGAGCTCGACAAGGGAAAAGTGGCACAGATTTTTTCCGGCTCCAGTGGGTGGGAGATCACCTACAAAGGAAAAAAGAGTCTGCCGACGGAAAAAGTAGAAGACCATATGCGCTGGCAGAGACATTCTCTGCGAAGGGTGCTGGGTCGGTGGATCGGCGATCCGGCGACCGTGGTTCTGGATGAGGGCACCGAGCAGGTAGAGCGACACCTGGCTGAAAAGTTCACGCTGATGAATGCCGCCAACAACGCGGTCACGCTCGACGTGGACGCGGAGAGTCATCTGCCCTTGCGACTGAGCTTCGAATGGCGCGATCCACGGTTCCACGACAAGAACGTGGATGCCGTCGAGTTCGATAACTATCACCGCATCGATGGCATTGCCACCCCTTTTACCGTGACGCGGACCCACAATGGCGAAATTGTGGAACAGACGTTTCTGTTACGCGCGGAATACAACGTCGACCTGGCGGAAAACTTATTTGATCCGGACTATGCCGCGGCGCACCTGAAATGACTGCTGGAATGCCGATGGAGGGACGATGAAAAATCCTTTTGCGAAGAGCGTGGAACCTCCGAAAGAGGAGCCGAATGACTCCATTGCATCGGTGGAAGCGATCTATCGGCTGGACTGGGAGCGCGCGTATCCGCAGAGTTTGGAGCGGGTGTGGAATGCCATTTCCAACGCGGAAGAGATTACGGCATGGATGAAGTTTCCGACCCAGTTGGAGCCGCGCGTGGGAGGCGAAATTCACATTGCATTTGCTGCGGAGGGGTCGCTGGAAGGGATCGTCTGCAACTTCGAGCCGCCCCATTTATTGATCTACACCTGGGGAGATTCGCTGGTGAACTGGAAGTTGGAGGGCGACGCGGCGGAGACAAAGCTGCACTTTTCTCACGTGGGAGTGCGTCCTGAATTGATGGCCGGACTGGGCGCGGGTTGGCACCGATTTCTGGATCAACTGGAAGACCATTTGACCGGGAGCACTCGGCCGGATCGTTACAAGGACCTGAAAGCGCGCTACGAAAATGCGGGCAAAGTGTAGAAGGTCGACGCTCCATTGTCGCGACGTTTTATAATCTGCTGGGTAGCTATGGAAAATAACGAGCACGCAAATCCCGAAGACACCTTGCTGAAAGCTCCGCTCGACGTTGTCGAGATCATGAAACTCCTGCCGCATCGCTATCCTTTCCTGCTGGTCGACCGCGTGGTCGAGATGGAGCGCAAAAAACGGATTGTCGCCATCAAGAACGTCACCATCAACGAGCCATTTTTTCAAGGCCATTTTCCCGGCTTTCCCATCATGCCGGGAGTGTTGCTGCTGGAAGCGCTGGCGCAGGCTGGCTGCATCCTGGTGATGGTGGAGATGCCGGATCCAACCGAGAAGCTGATTGTCTTTACCGGGGTGGAGCACGCGCGTTTTCGGCGGCCCGCGCTGCCGGGCGATCAGGTGCGACTGGAAATTGATGTGCTGAACTGGCGTACTCGGTTGATGCGGATGCAGGGAAAAGCGTATGTGGACGGCAAGCTGATTTGCGAGGGGACGGTGACTTCGCAGATGGTGCCGCGCAATCGCCCCATCAAGTCGGAGACCGCAAGCGATGCGGCAACCACGCCACAAGAGGCCGCTGTCGAAGCGTGAGTATTCATTCCACTGCGCGGATTCATCCATCCAGCGTCGTTGCGGATACCGCAATCGTTGGTGCGCGCTGCAGCGTAGGACCGTTTTGCACGATTGGCGCAGATGTCGAGTTGGCGGAAGATTGCGAGTTGGTGTCGCACGTCGTTGTCGATGGCCATACCCGGCTGGGCAGCGGAAATAAAATCTTTCCTTTCACGGCGGTCGGCGTTCCTCCGCAGGATTTGAAGTACCAGGGTGAACCCACCCAGGTTGAAATTGGCGACCGCAATGTGATCCGGGAATACGTCACCATTTCGCGGGGAACGAAGGGCGGCGGCGGCATCACGCGCCTTGGTAGCGATTGCCTGGTGATGGCCTATGCCCACATCGGACACGATAGCCAGGTGGGGAGCCATTGCATTCTGGCGAATGGAGCCACGCTGGCGGGTCACGTCACCATTGAAGATTATGCAACGCTGGGGGCGCTCTCCGCAGCGCATCAGTTTTGCCGCATCGGCCGCTACGCCTTTGTGGGCGGCGGGTCGATCATCATTCAAGATGTGCTGCCGTTTTCGCTGACCTCCGCGAAACGCGATGCGCATGCGTTCGGATTGAATCGCGTCGGGCTGCAGCGCCGAGGATTTTCTCAAGAGCAGATGCGTGATCTGCACCATGCCTACAAAACATTGCGCGGAGCGAAGCTGAACACGACACAGGCGGTAGAGAAATTGAAGGCCGAAGAAGTTTCATCAGACGAAGTGCGCTATCTCATCGATTTCATCGAAAGCTCCACCCGCGGCATCCTGAAATAATCGACATCCAACAAAGCATGTCCACTCCTGTCCAAGCCGCCACTCGACCCGCAAGGTTGGGGCTGATCGCAGGGAATGGACGATTTCCATTTCTGCTGCTCGATGCTGCTCGGGCGCACGGCACGGAAGTAATTGTCGCCGCAATCCGCGAGGAGACGGAGCCCGAGATGGACACGCGTGCCGCCCGCGATGCCGGAGTGCAGGTGCACTGGTTCTCGCTCGGTGAACTGGCGCGGCTAATTGCCATGTTTCACTCGGAAGGCGTCACCAAAGCGGTGATGGCCGGACAGGTGAAGCACAAGCAGATTTTTTCCAGCATTCGACCGGACTGGTTGTTGGCGAAGTTGCTGCTTTCGCTGTCGACGCGGAACACAGATGGCCTGTTAGGAGCGATCGCGAAGGTGCTGCAGGACGAAGGAGTCGAGCTGATTTCCTCAACCACATTTCTGGAGCCTTTGCTGGCACGGCAGGGCGTTCTGACGACACGCAGACCTAACGACACCGAGCAGCGCGATATCGCTTATGGGCGCGGCGTGGCGCATGCGTTGGCCGCCTATGACATTGGCCAGACGGTGGTGATTGCGGCGCAAGCCTGTGTTGCGGTAGAGGCGATGGAAGGCACGGACGCGGTGATTGCGCGCGCAGGGGAGATTCTGCGATCGCTGGCGGAAGCCGGTGAGGCGTCTACTCTGGAACGGTCCCTGACGGTGGTGAAGGTGGCCAAGCCCAAACAGGACATGCGCTTCGATGTGCCGGTGATCGGGATCGGGACCGTCACGGCAATGCAGCAGGCGGGCGCGACCTGTCTGGCGATTGAGGCGGGACGGACGTTGATTTTCGATCTGGAGGCGGTGGTCGCAGCCGCCGATCACGCCGGGATTACCATTGTCGCGGACGTGAACCGGCAAACGGGCGAAAAGAAATAGCGACGCGCGTCGATCCTCCGGTCGCCAGTGTAATCTCCACATCCGTATAATCTAGGCCGGAGATTTCTTATGAACCTGACCCGTATTTCGCTAGGTGTATTGCTTACTGTTGTCGTCCTGTATCTGGGAGCGCGGGTGTTCGCCGCTTCCGATGCCGTTCCGCAAGTGGGACAGATGGCGCCTACCTTCACGCTGCCTTCGCAGGAAGGGACCAACGTCAGCCTGCATCAATATCGCGGCAAGTGGGTGGTGCTGTATTTCTATCCCAAAGACATGACCTCCGGCTGCACCATTGAGGCCAAGAATTTTCAGCGCGACATGAGCAAGTTCGACGCGGTGAACGCGGTGGTGCTGGGCGTCAGTGTCGACACGGTGAAGAGCCACCAGGAATTCTGCACCAAGGACGGACTGCACTTTAAATTGCTGGCAGATCCGGACAAGAAAGTTGTTTCGCAGTACGGTTCGCTGGGCGACTACATGGGCTTCAAAATCGCCAAGCGCAATACGTTCCTGATCAACCCTCACGGCAAGATTGTGAAGGAATGGATTGGCGTCGATCCCAGCCACCACAGCGAAGAAGTGCTGACGGCGATCAAGGAAATGCAGCACTCGAACTCGGCCCATGCCGAGGTTCGCGACGATACCCGGCCGTAACTGTTGACGCCTCCACTGTCCACTTCCGGACTTTTATGTCCGGAAGCGGACACGTTTTGGCTTTCGAACCGCGACCGAGTCGCCGAATCTCACTGATTCCATTCAGTAGCTTCCCTGAATCTGTTTGGCAAGGAACATGCACGCCTTCTCTGCGTATTGGTCTGTTAGAAGGAGCGGCCACCATGCCAACTTTGTTCCGGGACCTGCACTATGCGGTCCGCCAACTGCGTAAATCGCCGGGATTTGCCATTACAGCCGTTCTGACGCTGGCGCTGGGCGTGGGCGCGAACGTGGTCGTCTTTAGCGTGCTGAACGCGCTGATCCTCAAGCCGCTGGACGTGCCGCACGCGGGAAATCTGTACAACATTGTGCGCAAACCGGTGGGATGGGACACAGAGTCGTATCCGGATTATCTGGATTATCGCGACCGGAATTCGACATTCAGCGGCATTGCCGCCTATAACATGGCTGAAGCCGGCATTCGCAAAGGGAACCTCGTTACCAAGAGTTTCGGGTATGAGGTTTCCGGCAACTATTTCGACCTGCTCGACGTTCAACCCAGACTTGGCCGTTTGTTCCATGCCGCGGACGAACATGGGCCGAATTCTGCGCCCTATATCGTACTGAGCCATAGTTTCTGGCGCGCCCATTTCAACGGAGATTCCGGGATCGTGGGCCAGACCGTGCGGCTAAACGACCATCCCTTTACGGTGGTGGGGATCGCGCCAAAAACATTCCATGGGACAGAACTTTTCATGTGGCCGGATTTCTGGGTTCCAATGGTCAATCAACAGCAGATCGAGGGCGACAGTTACCTGAATAACCGGGGGAACCATACGGCCTGGCTATTGGGACTGTTAAGGCCGGGTGTCAGCGCACAACAGGCCACGAGCAATTTGAACTCCATCGCCCGTGAGATGAACAAAGAGCACCCCAATAGCGATGACGGACTGGTTGCACGGCTGGTAAAGCCGGGACTCATGGGAGACGCGCTGGGCGATCCGATTCGCGCATTCCTGGTCGGGATCACAGTGCTGGCCCTGCTGGTGTTGCTGGCGGCCTGCGCGAACCTTGGCAGCATCTTTGCGGCGCGGGCGGCGGACCGCAGTCGGGAGCTGGCGATCCGGCTGGCGATTGGCTCGAGCCGGATGAATATGCTGCGGCAGCTGCTTACGGAATCGGTTCTTGTGTCGCTTGGCGGCGGGTTCGTCGGAACGCTGCTTGCCACATCGCTGCTGCACGCGTTGAGCCGGTGGCAACCTTTCGCGGAATACCCCATACACGTGCCGGTCAGCCCGGACCTGCGCGTGTATGCAATCGCGCTGCTGCTGTCGCTTGGCAGTGGATTGCTTTTCGGTCTGTTGCCCGCCCGCCAGATATGGCGCACCGATGCTGCGCAGGTGATGAAGAGCGGCGCGGCTACCATTGCCACATTCCGGCGCTTTACTTTGCGCGATCTTCTGCTGGTCGTCCAGATCGCACTCTGCACCCTGCTGGTGACGGCTTCTCTGGTGGCGGTGCGGGGGATGCAGCGCTCGATCCACGCGCCGCTGGGATTCGATCCTAAAGACGTAATGCTCGCGAGTGGCGACCTGAATATGGCGAGCTATGCGGGCTCCGTCGGACAGTCCACATTGCGGCAAAAGCGCCTGCTCGACGAGGCCGCGCGTATACCGGGCGTCACGAGGGCGGCCATCATCAATCACGTTCCGCTCGGTGCAGGAGGAGGAGATTGGGCCGTTTTTCGGCAGGGAACAACAGACTTTAGACTTTCACGTGCTGTTCTAGAAGCCGAGTTTTATTCCATTTCTCCGGGGTATCTGCACACCGCCGGCACACAATTACTCACTGGCCGGGAGTTTAATTGGCATGACGATGCGAAATCGCCCAGGGTCGCCATCGTGAACGAGACCTTTGCCCGCAAGATGTACGGAAACGCTTCGCCCATCGGGCAACGCTTTTATAGTTTTAACAATCTCTATCAGGTCGTAGGCGTAGTGAAGGACGGCAAGTACAGGTCTCTAACAGAAGACCCACAGCCGGCGATGTTCTTTCCACTGGCCCAGAGTCCGACGAGTGAGACCACGTTAGTTGTGCGCTCCCATCTTGCCCCAGCAGAAATAGCGGCTGCCCTAAACGCCAAACTGTCGAAAATCGAACCTGGCCTGCCTTTCACCATCCAGAGTTGGTCG
>JAJZDO010000626.1 GCA_021805955.1 Acidobacteriota bacterium | reverse complement strand
ACGACAGACCGCCGATCAAGCCCTCGGTAGAAGACCGCATGGTAAGAATCTGGCCGCGCACCACAATGCGAGAGCCGCGCGGCAACTGCTTGTTGGCCTGCGCAACAACCCGATCCACCTGGTTCGCTACCGTGCGCAGGTCCGTGCCGTCCACCGAACCGTAGATATCGACGACCGGCAACGCGTTATAGTGGCTGACGGTCCCCGGCTCCACGCCCCGCTTCACGCTGGACAGATTGGAGAGAATTTGCAGCGCCGCGCCGCTCGATCCGGTCACAGGAATATTGTTAAGGTCCTGCAACGTATCCATGCGATATTGCGGCTCCTGCACCGCAATCGAGTAACTGACGCCATTGTTCCAGTTCAACCAGAACTGCGGCGAAGTCTGGAAACTGCCGCTCAACGCCGTCAACACGCTGCTGGCAACATCCGCCTGTGAAAAGCCGACCTGCTGTGCTTTGGTTCGGTCGACATGAACGGTGAAATTCGGCTCATCGAGCGATTGCTGAATATGCAGATCGACAGCGCCGGGGACCCGGCGCAATTGCGACATCATCCTTTCCGCCACAGCGTGATTCGCAACCATGTCGTTGCCGATGATTTGAATGTCCAACGGCGCCGGCAGACCGAAATTCAGAATCTGGTTCACGATATCGGTCGGCAAAAAATAAAACGTGACGCCGGGATAGGTACGGACGAGCTTGCTGCGCAACGCGCGGATATAAACTTCCGTTGAATGGTGGTCCTTCTCCAGCGCCACCGTGATGTCGGCATCCCAGGAGCCAATGGTTCCAGAAGTGCCGTAGGAAAGATTAATGCCGCTGTAGGGCAACCCTATGTTGTCGATGATCATGCCCAGTTCTTTTTTCGGTATCATTTCGCGGATGGTCTGGTCGACCCTGTCGCACAGCGCCGCAGTATCTTCAATGCGCGTTCCCGTATGCGCCCGGACATGCAGCTTAAACTGTCCCGCATCCCCCTTTGGGAAAAAGTCCTGACCCAGCCATGGAAACAGCACCGTGATCGAAACCGCGCACATCAGAAAAAATCCACCGATGAATATCCCACGATGGTGCAGACACACCACCAGGATTTCGCGATAGCCGAGACGAATCTTTTCAAAGCGGTCTTCAAACCGCATTTGCAGATTCACAAGAGGGTTCCGGCTGTTTCGACGCCGGTCAAGATCGCCTTCTTCATGGACATGCAGCAGATATTTCGCCATGGTCGGCACAATGGTGCGCGACAGAAAATAGGACGCCAGCATGGCGAAAACAACGGCTTCTCCCAATGGCACGAAAAGGTATTTTGCGATGCCTCCCAGAAAAAACATGGGCACGAACACGATGCAGATGGAGAGCGTGGAAACGAACGCGGGTATAGCAATCTCCGCCGCGCCATCCAGGATCGCCTGCTCCACTTCCTTGCCCATCTCCAAATTGCGATTGATATTTTCAATCTCGACGGTCGCGTCGTCGACCAGAATGCCGACCGCCAGCGCCAAGCCGCCCAGCGTCATGATGTTGATGGTCTGGCCCAGACTGCTGAGGACGATGAGCGAAACCAGCACGGACAATGGAATCGAAACAGCGATGATCAGGGTGCTGCGCCAGCTGCCTAAGAAGATCAGGATCATCGTCGCCGTCAGGCAGGCCGCGATGATCGCTTCCACCACCACGTCATTGATGGCTGCGCGAACAAAAATCGACTGATCGTCGACCGGGCGAATTACAAGTTGAGGCGGCAGGCCGGCTGCAATCCGGGGAAGGATTCTTCGAACGTGCGAAACCAGGTCCAGCGTGGAAACGTCTCCCGTCTTCTCAATCGTCATCAGCGCGGCACGCTGGCCGTTGACGCGGAGGATGTTGGTCTGCGGTGGGAATCCATTCCGCACGTGCGCTACATCGCGAACATAGACAGTGGCGCCATGGATCGTTTTAATGGGGATGTCGTTCAAGCCCTCAATGGTGCGGGGCGCGCTGTTGGTCTCAATCTGATATTCGAATGGACCGATCTTCTCCGTGCCGGCGGGCAAAATCAGGTTCTGCTTGGCAAAGGCCTGCACAACATCGGCCGGCGACAGGTGCATGGCCTGCAGTTTTGTGCTATCGATATCCACCTGCACCTGGGGCTGCTTGCCGCCGTACGGCCACGGGCTGGATGCTCCCGGGACTGTGGCCAGTTGTGGACGCATAAAGTTGCTTGCCAGATCGAAAAGCCGCTGCTGGCTGAGCCCCTTACCGGAAAGAGCCAGATCCAGCACCGGCACAGAGGATGCGTTGTAGGTGATGATCAACGGCGGCAGCATCCCGGGAGGCATTTGTCGCAGCATTGTCTGCGAAATGGCGGTGACCTGGGCCACACCAGCTTCTACGTTGGTTCCCGGATGAAAATACACTTTCGTGACGGAAGTACCCGTCACCGCCTGCGTCTCAATATGCTCGATGTTGTCTACCGTTGTTGTGACGGCGCGTTCGAAGACACTATCAATTCTGTCTCCCATCTGCTCCGGGGAGAGCCCGTTATAGCCCCAGATCACCGTGACCACGGGAATATCAACGTTGGGAAAAATGTCCGTCGGGGTGCGCAGGATGACCGTGATCCCGAGAATGAGGATGAGCAGGGAAAGGACAACGAAGGTGTAGGGCCTGCGTAAAGCCAGGCGAACTATCCACATACAGGTCCCAATCAGGGTGGAGGGTTAAAGTTGGTCGACTCACGCTGGATCGAGCGGCGGATTATCGATAATCCTAAGGATACACGGAAAACTGGGGATATGACTGGAGCCAGAGACAGGAATCGCATGTTCCCGTCTGGCAGCGAAGCGCACATAGCTGCCTGCTCAATAGGTTCTGAGCTGCCGCCCAATCGCATCCGGGGCCAAATAATGAAGAATCGAGCAGAAAGCTCCTGAATGGATGCACCTGCAAGAATCCGGGGAACAACCGCGCCTTGCCCGACGTCATAGAATAGATTCCACGAATCACCACTCTTCGCAATTGTTCTTATGTCCTGCTTACGATGTATGTTGTCGATTGGGCGTTGGAGTATGTTTTGCGCGCCTTGCCAGCGCAGGGAGATGGAATGACTTCACAGAAGATGCGCAGAGCCAAGTTGCACATCGCGAACATCGCAGCGATTGCTTTTCTTTCCGTGCTTGCCTGCTTCTTCCTGGGCTGCGGGCAGCAGGTTCGACAAGCTTCCGTCATCGGACACGCGCCGGACACCGTACAGCAAGGCAGGGTAGAGTCCACCGCCAACCCACAGGTCGCGCGCTACAGCATCGTTCCACAATCGGCGGCGCAGGTCACGGTAGAGTTTGGCCCCACCACGAACTACGGCAAGCAGACATGGACGATCGCAGCTCCTGCGGGTCAGCCGGCAAAGATTTTTGTTGCCGGTATGCGCTCCAACTCGACGTATCACATGCGCGCCACGATCCGCTTTCAGGATGGAACCACGCTGAACGATGCCGATCACACCTTCACCACCGGCCATTACCCGGCGAAACTGCTGCCTCCCATTACCGTGCAGGCTCCCGGCACGCCCGCGCCGGGAGTGGAACTGCTGAATCCGTCCATTGGCCGTTACGCACAGGCAATGGTGACCGATCTAGATGGAAACGTCTTGTGGGCCTACGATTACCCCGATCGCGAGTCGGCATCGCGGGTGCAGTTTCATCGCTACGTGCATGCTGCGTATCTGACGCTTGCCGGTTGGCAAAACTGGTTGCGGCAGAAGCTTGGCCTGCACGCCACTGGCAAGCCGACGCTGTGGAATGCTTCGCTTTGGAAGCTACCGCCGCCCGACCGCCGCTTCGCCACCATCATCAATCCGATCAAGCCGCTTCCAAATGGCGACTTCGTCATGGTCATCGGGCTGGCATCGCATGCGCTGATGGATAGTCCCGATGGAGCGCCGCCGCCCGACACTCCCAGTCTTCTGCGCGAGATCAATCTCGCCGGACAAACAGTGCGGAACTTGTCGGTTGCAGCGCTGAACAAGAAGCTGCGTGCCGCGGGATACACCGGCCCCACGCTGGAGATTCTGCATCATGATGTGGAAGTTCTACCCAACGGCCACTGGATTGTGATTGCGAATGGCACCCGGGAATATGCCGACCTCCCCGGCTATCCTGGCATGACGCGCGTCATTGGCGATGTCTTGATCGACTTGGACACCCACCTCAATCCCGTGTGGACGTGGAACGAATTCGATCACCTCGACGTACGCCGTCATCCGATGGATTTCCCGGACTGGACCCACACGAACGCGGTGCTCTACACCAGAGACGACGGCAACCTGATCGTCTCCATGCGTGCGCAACACTGGGTGATCAAAATCGATTACAACAACGGTCACGGCACCGGAAAAATATTGTGGCGCCTTGGAGACGGCGGCGACTTCAAGTTGATCGACAGCAATCCCCCAACCGATTGGAACTATGGCCAGCACCAGCCGACGATTTTTGGCGACCGCGATGCCGGAGTCTTCGATTTAGGCATGATGGACAATGGCAACAATCGGGTAATGCCGAATGGGAAGGTATGCGTCGGGAAAGGCCAGCCGTCCTGCTACAGCACCGTTCCCATCTTCCGCATCGATGAGCAGGCAAAAACGGCAACGCCGATTTTCCACGATATCTTTCCGCCCAGCCAGTTCAACATGTGGGGCGGCGGCGTGCAGCCACTGGCGAACGGCGACGTACAGATTGATCTGTGCTTCCAGGGAAAATCTTCCAATATTTATGAGGTCACGGAAAGCGCCACTCCAAAAACGGTGTGGCACATGCACGTGGCACGCAACAATGTCTACCGCGCGCAGCGGCTGCCCAGCCTCTACCCGGGAGTGCAATGGTAGAACGAGCGGAGCTGAAGCGCCGGAGATGTTCCGACGCTGCCGGAAAATTAACCGACGACCAGGGCCGTCTTTCCGTTCCGGGCGTTGAGAAATGCGTCTTCGTGCTCCAAGGGAACGACAACCAGTTCGCCCATGCGCCAGCTATGCGGATAATTCGTGCGGCTGACAATCTGCCAGTCGGGAGCGGCAAACTCCACCAGCACCGTGTTGTCCACATCGTTCAACACGATGTTGCCGCTCGGCAGGCGAGTGCAATCCTGAATCCAGCCGCCATCGTAAAAGATATTGCCAGTCACTTTCAGATCGTCATCCAGCAGCACCAATTCCTTTGAAAGGCTGTTACAAAAAATCCAGCCGCCTGGAATCTTTTCGAGACTGTGCGGTCGCGCCAGACCTTCCAGAATCACCTGCCCCTTCTGCCGCTCCGCAGGAAGACTGCGATCGATCTGAATCAAAATTCCCTGGTGAAAAAGAAGAGCGAGGACGAAGCGCTCTTCTTCTGCATCGCGCACGACAGCACAGTTCACATGCGTGCTCTGGTAGCGCGTGTGGTAATACAGATTGCGATGCTCGCCGCCGCGTCCGCTGGGACGCGTATCGCCCGAAGGAGTCAAGTCGTATCCGTGCTCGGCGGCCCACCATTCCCAGATCACGTTGCCTTGCAGATCGACTTCAACCACCAGGTCAGTACCGCAAGCCGCCGCGAGTAAACCGCGCTTGGTTCTCTCCAGACTGTGCAGATCGTTGAAGTACGGATGCGAGATGCGCTGCAGCAGTTTGCCCGGTTCCTCCGGCTCCAGCCCGATGCGGAAAATATTTCCCGCCTCAAAATCGTTCATGTAGAGCTGGCCATCGGCAAAACAATACCCTGCCGGATTTCCCAGAAGTTTCTCCCATTCGGACTGCCAGACGACCGTGCGCGTTTCCCAGTCGTAGACCACGAACGTTCCTGCGTAATCCGACGGCGCATCCATCGTCGGCCCAAGCTGATCGGACGGCAGAAAACGGTATTCTTCTTTGATCCATTGCAGCGGAATCGCGGACTGTGGCGCTGCGACAGTGCGGGTGGTCGCGACTTTTTGGCCAGGAACTGGGGGCAGACCGCCCTCGATCTTCCAGCGCGCGCGAAGCCGCTCATTCTGGGTGGTATAGACGGAAGCTGCCAATAACATTGAATTAGGATACACGAAGAGATTGGCCTGGACTGGCCACTTCTTCTTCGCGCGACAGATGCCTTTCGATACAGGGCCGCCATGTTTCGAATCGAAGTCGTTCGAATGTGCACGCGATATCGTTAACCCTAAATACATTCAGAAATCTAGATACCTTTAGTCACTTTCTCCCTTACTCGGGTAATCATTTCATGCTACATTGGGCCCATCATTCACTGCCGTGTTGCCTGCGGTCTTCTGGAAAACAAGACCCCTAACATGAATCGCAAACAGATAGGAGCTTTGGGATGGCCAGGAATTGCGTACGTTATGGCGCATGCATGTTACTTGCAGCGGCCGCGGTCTTGACTGGATGCAGCACTGGATCCAGCAGCATGGTCAATGCGGTTTCGACCACCACTAATGCCAGCATCAGCGCTACCTCGTATGACTTCGGCCAGAACATCGTCGGCAATCCCGACACCCAGACCGTTGTCGAGGTCACCAATACAGGAACCAATCCGCTGACCCTGAATCCAACCCTGCTCGGATCCACCGGCGGCTTTACGGTTGTTGCCAGCCAGTCCTGCGGAACCACCCTGGCTGCGGCGTCGAGCTGCCCCATCGTCGTCACCTA
>JAJZDO010000109.1 GCA_021805955.1 Acidobacteriota bacterium | reverse complement strand
CCTATACACCTTGGTAACCCGGATAGAACGGAAAGCATCTACTGGTACGGTGACAGTCGTCTATGTTTGGATACTGGAAGGCGCGGCGGTCACCTTGCTAACCACGCCGAGGTCAGTTGTGGTTTCTATGCATTCCTCTACTGCAAAATCTTACGAGGTCAATCGATCCAAAAGGCTCTTGCCTGGGACAGTTCTGCGTGCTTTTTGGGGATCGCTCCCAATTCTCAGCCTCACTTTTGTGTCCATCTCGATAGGAACGGGGATGCCTGCGTTGGCCCAGCCCCGACCGCAATCCCCAGCCCCCGCGCTCAACCGGGCGCAAGGATTTACCTCGGCGCCGCTCGACTCCGGCTTTGGTCCGCTGGACACATCGCGACCGGTCGGCATCAAGCCGCAAGAGATCGTCCGCCGTTTTGCAGCCAAGGAAAGCCAGTTCAAACGCGCTCTCGACGACTACACCTATCGCCGCACCGTCAAGCTCGACACTATCGATGACAATGGCGGCATTGACGGTGAATATCTCCAGGTCGATGACATCGTGTTCAGCAGCACCGGCCGCAAGCAGGAACGCGTCGTGTACGCGCCGGACAATACGCTGACTCGCGCCGCACTGAGCCCGGCGGATTTCGATGACATTGAGCATCGGCTGCCGTTCACGCTGACCACGGAAGATGTGGGCCTGTACCAACTGACCTATGTTGGCATGCAGCGGATTGACAAGGTGGGGACGTATGTTTTCGATGTGGCTCCCAAGCACATGGAAAAGAACCAACGCTATTTTGAAGGGCGCATCTGGGTCGACGCGACCGACTTTCAGATCATCGTGACCAATGGAAAGAACATTCCCGATGACACCCGGATGGGCCAGGAAGATCTTTCCATCCCGTTCACCACGTATCGCCAGCAGATCGACGGAAAATACTGGTTCCCGGTCTATACCAAGGCGGAAGGAGTTCTGCATTTTCAGGATTGCAAGAAATGCCTGCCGAACGACCTGCATCTGAAAGAGATCGTCAAGTATGGAGAGTACAAACGCTTTGGCTCCAGCATCCGGATCGTGTATGAAGGATTGGATCGCCCGGGCGACGTATCGCAATCCACGCCAATGCCCAGCCCCCTGGGCGGGCCGCAAACCGCCAGAGCACCTGCGGCTGACAGCACAATCGCCGAGACCAGTTCCACCCCGGAGACTGCAACCAAGGATTAGCCGCGGATTTACAGATACTGCGATCAAAACGGAAGGAGTCATTCTGAGCGAAGCGAAGAATCAAGAGGGTGACGGCGGCAATGACCAGGCGCATATCGTCTGGATTCTTCACTCCTCTGCGCGGAACCTGCCCTGAGCGTAGCCGAAGGGTTCAGAATGACTCCCTTTCACAAATAACTACACCTACTGTCAATCCGCTCTAGCCGCGGATTTACAGCGATCGGAAATCCGTTCCGGTGATTCAGCCGCTATCGCGGTACCAGGGCGGTCTTCTTGGCGTGGTCTTCCACAGCCCTTTTTGCGGTTTTGGCGTCTTCATAGCGGTGCATGGAGGCGGTGATCGCTTCCCTGGCTCGCGCAGCGTCGTGCCAGCCCTTGACCTCGACCCGCTTGCCTTCGAGATCCTTATAGATTGCAAAGAAGTGCGTAATCTCGCGCAGCATGTGCGGGTAAATCTCGGTGTAATTCCACACATCGGCGTAGCGCGGATTGCTGCGGCCCACGGACAATACCTTCTCATCCGGAACCCCCTGGTCCAGCATCAGAAGCAGACCGATGGGACGAACCGCCATGACGCATCCGGAGAAACTGGGCGAATCGACCAGCACCAGCACGTCCAGCGGATCGCCATCCTCGCTCAGCGTACTGGGGATAAATCCATAGTCTCCCGGGTAATGAACAGGTGAATGCAGATTGCGGTCCAGCCGGAAGACGTGGAGTATCTTGTCGTATTCGTACTTGTTCACACCCTCATACGGAATCTCAATCACCGCATTGATTACTTCCGGAGCTTTTTCTCCGGCTGGAAGTTCCAGGTAATTCGTCATCCATTTTTCCTTGGTGTCAGTTGCCTCTGGGAAATCGGCGGGCCACCTAAGTATAATCAGCTACGATGAAGGCCCATGTCTACGTGATGCTTCGCAAGACCGTGCTGGACCCCCAGGGGCAGACCATCCACGGAGCTCTTCGAAAGATGCAATATCGCGGCGTTGAAGATGTCCGCCAGGGCAAGTATTTCCTGCTCACGCTCGACGATTCACTGGCGTTGCCGGAGGCGCAGAGAGAAGTGGAGCGCATTGCCCGGGAAGTGCTCGTGAACCCCGTGATTGAAGAGTACACGTACCGGCTGGAGCCGTGAGCGAAGGTCGGATCGGAGTAAGGGAAACGCGGGTCCCTCCACTGCGCACTAGCCTGTAGCGACAACCTGATGCACCCCACTCCGTCCAGACGACGATTTCTGGTAGTGGGTCTGTTTGAATTCCCATGGCTTGCGCTCGACTTTTTAACCGTTGGCTCCTCGGGTGCGTCCGAAAGATTAAGCGCCGGTCGGGATTTTGTCCGCACTGGCCGGTGTGATCGACCGGGAGTCGGACTCCACGCGTTTACTTATGCACTGAAGGCCTGTCCGAATGCTATAGTATTCAAATTAGAGGCGGTCGAACCCTTGTTTTACTACTACGGTCGGAAAAAACAAATCGCGCGGCATTACCCCCCGCCAAACTATCAAACGATTGTCGAACCGTTCGCAGGTGCAGCCTCGTACTCCCTTCATGCGAACAATTGGCGGCGGCAAGTAATATTGGTCGAACGAGATCGCCGTGTAGCTGCTATATGGCGCTGGCTGATTGACGAAGCTACCCCAAGCTCTATTCTGGCATTGCCTGATCTTCGTGCAGGCGAGAAAAGCTCTGATTTTCTGCACATTATTCATGCCGCTACCAAGATGGCGTTCAAATACAAAACAATTAAGGCAACGCCTGTTCTGGAGCGGAATTGGGAGATCAGTAGACGTGTGATGGCGGCGAGTGTTCACAAGGTTAAGCACTGGTCGCTCATCGAAGGCGACTATACTCGCGTTCCAAATATTGAGGCGACTTGGTTTCTTGATCCTCCTTACAAGGCAGGCCCCGGGCAGGGGTACAACCACGGCAGCTCTGCCCTCGATTACGAAGCCCTGGCCAAGTGGGCTCTTGAGCGAAAAGGTCAGCTGATATTCTGCGAAGGGGAGTTTGGAGATTACCTACCGTTTCGCCCGCTGCTCCAGCTTGCGGGCGTTGCTGGAAAGCGAAGTCGAGAGGTCGTCTACTACGGAGCCGGTGAACATGAATGTCAACGGAGTCTTTTCGGCGAATTGACATTCCAAAAGTTTATCGATCAGCAGACCACCCCGAGCACCCTCTCAAAAACCTCAACATAGGCGTCATCGTCCCATATCAAAACCCAGCCTTGGCCCATTTTGTTCTTCCCAGAGGCGCGCATACCGCTGACCTTTGTGTTCCGCCCGGTGGTGCCGCTGATTGTTCCCCAATCGTCCATTACGAGATCAGACGAATAGAACACTCCTGTAATTCCCGGATAGTAGAAGGAGTCGCGCTCTTGAACGAAATCCCAAGCAAGCCCCATTAATTCACGGACATCTCGATGGTGTGCCTGCCAAGTAATACTCGTAATTTGCGCCACCCTTTTCACACCAGCGCGAAGGTTGGCCCCCTGCACGATATTTCCAATAGTGCTCTTCACTTCGAGTCCGCTCGGATAGTTCCGAAGCTGCGCCTCAGTCGCTCCTGCGGCAGCCCGCGGAACAATGTCCGGATGGCCTTTCTCAATCGGGTTGACCATCGCCCGCGTACGGTCTGCAAGATGTTCGCAGAAGACGGCCCCCAGAATCGCACTACTTGTTTTGAAGTCCAGACTTCTATAGAGCGAGGCGGGAAGCGTCGATAAAACGCCGTTCGTCAGTGTGGCAGCATGCACGACATCGCTAGCGTTCAGGTTAAATCCAACGCGGACTGAAAAGTCCTTACGGACGCGGTAGCTCATCGGCCTCTTTTTCCATAAGCCGAATGAGTTCGCTTGCTCGAACCCCAAGGGAAACTGAAACCTTCACTACGATGTTCAGGGTCGGAGATTTTATGCCGCGCTCTAGTTGGCTGATGTAGGTGCGATGAATCCCGGCCCGCTCGGCCAACTCCTCCTGGGACATGCCAGCAACCTCTCGGAGGCGGGCAATGACTCGACCTAAAGCCACATTGGGGCAGCGCACGAAGTTTATTGTCGCCCTGGTGAATACTAAAGTGCTACAGACCAAAGTATTCAATTTGTGATGCGACTCTTTGACGTGTTTTACAAATGGCAGGTCCTGCAACATCCCGCCGACTCGCTGAATTCAGGGGTTTCGTATCTCAAAAGTCAGCCGCAAAATGAGAGGTTGAAAACGCCCCGAGATCCAAGCCGACCCACCGCCCAATATCTTTCATCCCACTCAAGCCAAAATAAGGCTTGAATGACGCACCACGCCACGATATACAGGTCAAGAATCACCATCTCCCACGTACAATGAGGAAACTATGTGCGGCATTGTCGGGTATGTGGGCAGCAAAGATCCGGTTCCGGTTATCATCGAGGGGCTTCGACGGCTGGAATATCGCGGCTATGACTCCGCCGGGATTGCCGTTGCCGGTGGTCCCAACGGCCTGGAGCTGCGTCGCGCGCCGGGAAAACTGAAAAATCTGGAAGAAGTATTGCGCCAGCAGCCGGTTCATGGGACCTTCGGCATTGGCCATACGCGCTGGGCCACGCATGGCCGTCCGACCGAGGAAAATGCGCACCCGCACCGCGACTGCACCGGGCGACTGGTGGTGGTGCATAACGGCATTGTCGAAAATTACCTGGAACTGAAGCATGTGCTGGCGGCGCAGGGTCACAAGTTCGTCACGGAAACGGACACAGAAATCATCGCGCACCTGATTGAATCGGAACTGGCGACAGCGGGAAAGGACGGCCATGCCATTCCACTGGAGGAAGCAGTGCGCCGCGCCGTTCGTCACCTGACGGGAGCATTCGCCATCGGCGTACTTTCCGCCGACTTCCCGCAAAAGATCATCGCCGCGCGCAGCGGACCGCCAGCGGTCGTCGGCCTGGGAGAGGGCGAATACTTCATGGCCTCCGACGTTCCCGGCATCCTGCACCATACCCGCAAGCTTTATTTTCTGGCGGATGGCGACATGGCAATCCTGACTCCCGATGGCGTCACGTTGACGGACTTCGACGGCAATCCCGTGGAACGGAAAGTGCAGAACATTTTGTGGGACCCGATCCAGGCGGAGAAAGGCGGCTACAAGCACTTCATGCTGAAGGAAATTTTTGAGCAGGGAAGAGCGGTGCGGGATACCACCCTGGGCAGAGTTTCCTTCGATACCGGCAAGGTTTTTCTGGACGAAATGCAGATCCCGGAATCTGAATTTCGCGCGGCGACCAAAATCAATATCGCCGCCTGCGGCACAAGTTGGCACGCGGGCCTGGTTGGTAAATATATGATCGAGCGGCTGGCGCGAATGCCCGTCGAGGTGGACTACGCCAGCGAGTACCGCTACCGCGATCCCATTGCCGATCCCAAGGCGATCGGCCTGCTGATCACGCAGTCCGGTGAGACCGCCGACACCATTGCCGCCCAACGTGAAATCGCGTCGAAGGGTTCGAAGACTCTTGCCATCTGCAATGTGGTGGGCGCCATGATTGCGCGCGAGGCGAACGGCTCCATCTACACCCACGCTGGGCCGGAGATCGGCGTTGCATCCACCAAGGCATTCACCGCGCAGCTCACTGCGCTGTTTATTCTGGCGCTGTACTTGGCGCAGCGACGTGGAACGGTCGATGCGGCAGAGAGTCTGACGCTGGTGGAAGAGCTGACGCGCATCCCCAACAAGATTCGCGATCTTTTGAAGCAATGTGCTGCGCCTTGCGAGGCCCTGGCGAAAATTTACTCCAACGCGAGCGACTTCCTATTCCTGGGGCGCGGCATTCATTACCCCATTGCGCTGGAAGGCGCACTGAAACTCAAAGAGATTTCCTACATCCATGCCGAGGGCTACCCTGCAGGCGAAATGAAGCACGGACCGAACGCGTTGATCGATGAAACGTTGCCCGTCGTGGTGCTGGCGACAAAAGATGTCCACGATCCAACATCGAGACTGCGCTATGAAAAGACGCTTTCCAATATTCAGGAGGTCACGGCGCGGTCCGGGCAGGTGATCGCCGTGGCTGTCGAAGGCGATCAAGAAATCGGGCAGTTTGTCGACCACGTCGTCTATATTCCGCCTGCTCCAGAACTTCTGCTCCCCATCCTGGAAGTGATTCCGCTGCAACTGCTGGCGTATTACATCGCCGTACGCCGCGGCTGCGACGTAGACCAGCCGCGCAACCTGGCCAAGTCCGTGACCGTGGAATAGCTGTGGCGGCCATGCAGCGAAACGTGGAAACGGACAATAATTTCCTCAACCGGACAACTATTTCTTTAGCGGGGCAATAATTCCATTAACTGCCTTGATGCAGATGCGCGGCCTTCACTGAGGACGCAGGGCAATCGCATGAACGTCATCTGAGTCCAAGAAGCTCGGCGCGGTAGATGTCGGAGGTGGCGGCGATGAGCCTTCTTGCTTTGATGCCGCCTTTT
>JAJZDO010000993.1 GCA_021805955.1 Acidobacteriota bacterium | reverse complement strand
AATCCCCGGACGGGCCCCAGTCTGACTTGAATTGGTCGAACGGATACAACTTGTAGCGGTCGAGATGCTGTTGCCAATCGGGGTCGCTGTTCCACAAGGCATAGGCGTGCGAATAATCTTTGGCTTCAATCGCCTGGAAGAACTGGTTGACGCGGTGCTCCTCCGGCCAGTTCCACCAATACCACGTGAAGAAGGCGACAAATGGAATTGCGACCAGAATGCCAATGATAATGTTGCGGCGGATGCGGGCCTTGCGTGCGTCGTACCTGGGTGCGTCGAGCAGCGTCATGGCAACATTGTAAGACGCGGCACCATGGGATGGAAACTACTGAGATGCGGGAGCTTGGGGCGACCCCTGCCAGATGCCGGAACTGGAGCTGCCACAGCCTATTTCTGTCCGCAGCGGTCAACGTATCTGCCTCTAACGCGGATTGCCTGGCCGGTCCGCCGTAATCATTTGCCTGGCGGCATCGGGAGTTGCTGCCACTTCCACGGCCCATGCGGCCCAAGGCATTCCAACTGGCGATCAGCAACGACCAAGTGGTCCTTTCCACCCGCGACGAACTTCTCGACGTAGTAAATCAGGTCCGGATCGTCAATGAATGCCTGGGACAATGCGCCGGGAGATATGCTGCGGGTATTGCGGTCCAGGTTCATGGCGAGGATCGCGCCGCCGTACCGTGCATCCAGCGGCGTTCGCGCGATGTAGACTGCGTGCCTGTAGGTTGAAAATCCTTGATGCAGCAAACCGAACGCTCCTAGAAGCAATCCCAATGCAATCCAGGGCATAGGGCGAATCTCCGGCAAGATCTCGGCACAAATCCATCCAAGCACGATGATTGGGATGAGATAGCCGCGGCTTGCGTAGTTATCGCCCTCCGGGAAGCCGATGAAATAAGTGGAAACGATAAATGCAATCGCAATGGCAGCGAGCGCGACGTTATCCCGGCTTAGATTCTTCCCCTGGAATATAAGTGCAATCGCGTGTAGCAGGAAATTGAAGAAGATAAATACAAGAAAGACGAAAAAGGCGGCATCTATCCCGTGGAACATTCCAAATACAGAAGCAAGTCCCGGATGCAGGGAAGTAAATTGGGCACTGGCAAGATACGGGAATAGCTCGTCGATTCCATTCATAAACGGGAACAGGAACCGAACATCCTGACTCTTCCCCAGATACATCCACAGCAGCGGCCAGATGAGAGCTGCCGCAAGACAAGTAACCTTGAGGATTCCTTTATAGCTCGCGCGGACCGTGCGCAGGACATAATACACGGCAAAAGGCAGCGCGCCGAGAAATACAAACACACTGCTATAGAATGCGAACGCCAGCAACACGCTGCATTGGAGAACTAAGGGCCAATGTTTTTCTTGCGTTCTATCCCACACGTGCCAGCAGAGGACCAGCGCAATGGCAGCCGCCGCATGGTGCGGGGCCCACAGAATGCCTGTAAGCAGCGGCGGAAAATGGATGGGCGTCTCCGACGCACGCAGCCACACGAGGTTGCGCCGAAGATAGTACATGACGGAAAAGAAAGATTCTATTCCGGCCCAGCCGGCGATCAAATAGATGGCCCAATAAAGATGTTTTCGACTGCGCCCGCGCGTGGCGCCAACGCACAAAAGAGTCAGGAGGAAAAGTATCTGATAAATCGCGCAACCAACAGCGAACGCCGCCTTGATGGTGAACCCGTGGAGAGGGATCGCCAGATAGATTGCGGCGATCATCATCCAGGGGGCATAGTACAGCGAAAAATAACGATTGGGGACCAGGCTGCACTGGGCAGGATAGCGAACGGAATGTACGAGTGAGTTGATCTCCTGAAAATGCCAGGTATCGTCGTAAACGACCGGACCCACCAGGTGATGCAAATATCCTTCCATCAGATACGGCAGTCGCGCCGCAGCCAATAGAAATGCTACGAACAGCACGAGCAGCGTCAGGCGTCGTTGCTGCGTGGCGGACAAATAAGCAGGGTAAATGGAAGCGATCGGCTGCACGCGAAATATTGCAATTGTGACCGCCCCGAACAGCCCGAAGAACAAGTATGGCAACCAGTAGGTATTGAGGCGCGCGACATTCATCAGAAACATGGTCAGAAAGTTAGCGCAAAAAACTGCACAGCCAATTCTGGCAGCGTAGGTTGGGAGCATCTCGCAACGCGGGAAATGCCTGCCTTGTAACGTGACGCTCATCGGTTGTTCGGAAATCTGCAAGCACTCGGGCGCTGGCCAGCGACGGGGTCCCGGAAAATGGAAGAGAAAGTTTTTCGTCTCATGTTTTCCGGTACAAGCTTAATCGCGCCTATGGGCCGCGACAAAGCCGCGAGGAGGATCGCTTTCCGATTGTTCTCGGAACAGTGTATAGGGAACGACAAAGTTGAGTCTGGACTCCGTTGGCAGCTACAGGCCATAGCGGTTACTCTTCTTTTCTTCATGCCGCTCGAGCGCGAGCTGAATCAATCGGTCGATCAGATCGCTGTAAGCAAGTCCGCTGGCCAGCCAAAGTTTGGGATACATGCTGATTGCGGTGAAGCCGGGCAGCGTATTCACCTCATTCAGGAAGATTTTTCGCGGACGCGCGCCGCTCGGTTTGCCTGGTCCCATCAGGAAATCCACCCGAGCCATGCCAGCCAAATCGCAGGCGCGAAATGCGTCGATGGCCATCTGCCGCACGCGTTTCGTTTCCTCCTTGGTCAGTTTTGCCGGAATGATCAACTGCGAGCCTTCACTGAGATATTTGGCCTCGTAATCGTAAAACTCTTTGCATGGAATCACTTCGCCGACAACGGAAGCCTGGGGAGAATCGTTGCCGAGCACGGCGACTTCCAGTTCGCGGGCTTTAGCGCGCTTGCCGCCGATACTGACCTCAATCACAATCTTGCGATCGTAACTGGCAGCCAGGTCGATGGCTACGCCAAGCTCCTTGCGATCATGCGCCTTGCTGATGCCCACGGACGAGCCGAGATTTGCCGGCTTCACAAACATGGGATAGCGCAGCGCGGCCTCGACGCGCTGGATGGAGCGACGAGAGTTTTGCTGCCATTCGCCACGCAGCAACATGACATGTTTCGGGATCGGCAGCTTGGCGGCGGCGAACAGACGCTTCATCACGTCTTTGTCCATCCCCGCCGAGGAGCCTAGAACGCCGGAGCCGACATAGGCGATGTCCGCGAGTTCGAGCAGCCCCTGCACAGTGCCGTCTTCGCCAAAAGTTCCATGCAGTACCGGGAAGATGACATCCACGTTGAGGGAAGATTCCGCGCTGGCGCGAATGGCGGCGAGCGAACTGCCGGATTGCTCGGCATGCACAGGTACGGGCGCGACCAGCACTTCTTTGCCGTGCTCCAGCAGCGCCGCGCCCGGGGTTGCCTCCGGATCGCCGGCTCGCAGGTGATGGGTTTCCCTGGCCGAGGAAGGCAGCAGGTGTGCGGCATCGCCGGCGGTGAGCCAACGGCCATCTCTGGTAATGCCGATCAGGTGGACATCATACTTTCTCTGGTCCATGGCCTGAAGAACCGAAGCGGCTGACAGCAGCGAAACCTCATGTTCGCCGCTGCGACCGCCAAAGAGAATGCCTACACGCAGTTTTTTCATGGGAGCGGGATGAAAGTTCAGTGTACTGCGAGGAGAAAGATTTCCCGCACTTCAAAATGAACCAATCCACAGGGTTCACACAATTGGTATACATTTGTCATGGCTTCGAGGAGCCTGCACCGTCAGCGCCACATCCGGCATCCATAGAAACAGGCGAGAAACCAGCGGAGGAAGTAGCGAATGGAACAAAGAATATTGGGAAAGGGCCTGAAGGTTTCCGAACTGGGCCTGGGATGTATGGGAATGTCCGATTTTTACAGCGGACAAGAGAGCGATCAGGACTCAATTGCAGTGATTCATCGAGCCTTGGAGTTGGGAATCGATTTTCTGGACACAGCCGACATGTATGGGCCGCACACAAATGAAGTGCTGGTGGGCAAAGCCATTCGCGACCGACGGGACAAGGTTGTGCTGGCAACAAAATTTGGTATCCTGCGCGACACCAAGACGGGCGCGCCTTTGGGTGTGAACGGGCGTCCCGAATACGTAAAGAGTGCCTGCGAAGGCAGCTTGCAGCGACTCGGCGTCGAGACCATCGACCTCTATTATCAGCATCGCGTCGACCAAAAAGTACCCATTGAAGAGACGGTGGGTGCCATGGCGGAACTGGTGCGTGAGGGAAAGGTGCGGCACCTTGGGCTGTCGGAAGCGGCTCCAGCGACGCTTCGGAGGGCCGTAGCTGTCCATCCTATTGCCGCATTACAGACCGAATACTCGTTGTGGACCCGTGACCCTGAGGATGAAGTTCTCACCACCTGCCGGGAGCTGGGCGTCGGCTTTGTTGCCTATAGTCCGCTGGGGCGCGGATTTTTGACTGGCCGCTTTCGCAAGCTGGAGGATTTGCCGGCCGATGACTATCGCCGCAATTCTCCACGCTTTCAAGGGGAGAATTTTGCGCTCAATCTCGACCTGGTGAAAAAAGTGGAGGAGCTGGCCCAGGAAAAAGGCTGCACTGCCTCTCAACTGGCGTTGGCGTGGGTATTGGCGCAGGGCGAGGACATCGTCCCGATCCCGGGCACGAAAAAGCTGCGCTATCTGGAAGAAAATGTCGGCGCAGTTTCAGTCCAGTTGACGGCTGCCGACTTGAAGCACATTGCGGAAGTGGCTCCGCAAGGCGTGGCGTCCGGGCCGCGATATCCGGAGGTCGCCATGCAACATGTCAACGGCTGATCGCTGTCCGGATCAGCCGCAGTGAACCTAACTCCGTAAACCGCTATTCAGCTAACGACTGGTTTTGCGGTGAGGTACGCGGGCGGCGTGAGCGGGTGGTTTTTCGTTGGCTGTTTCCGCCAGCGCCTGGTCGATGATGGCATACAGATGATTCGGATCCACCACTTCGACGTAAGGAACTCCCGTGGTCTGATTGGTGACCACCCAGATGGTAGGCGTGTGCTCAATGCCGACGCGCTGGCCCAGCGCATAGTCCGCCTTCACTTCCGCCGCCAGTTTGCCTTGCGGATCGACGACGAACGGAAATCCTATGCCATGCTGCTGAGCAAACTTGTCAGCGAACGCTCGCAAGTCCGCCGGAGTCTCAATGCTGCGTTGATTGGCAAATACTGCATTGCGAAAATCATCGCCCAGTTTCTTCGACTTGGTATCGAACCAACGCGCGTCCACGGCAGCCTGAAAGCTCCACGCATGGAAGGGTAGCGGAAAGTCGTAGCGAATCCAGGGAATGCGATATTTCGCGGCAGCGCCCATCAGTAATGGATTGTCTTGACCGCACATGGGACACTCCATGTCGTCGAACTCCACAATGGCCACACGGGCACCTGCGGGTGCCTTTAACGGCGTTGCGTCATGAACCTGGGTGTAGGCTGCGCTCTGCGCGCGAAGAATTGGAGTCGCGGCCATGAACGCCGGAATGAAAAGGAGAGCGAAAATTCGTTTCAAGAAAACCTGCTGAATCGCCGGTTGCGACATAGTTGTTATTTTACGGCCTCAGCAAGAATTTTTCGTGCATGGCAACCGTCGGCGCACAGCAAAAATCCACTCTTCCCTCTGTTTTCATGGCAATACAGCTCAAACCAACCTCTAGTGAGGAGAAGGCTTGTTCCCTGTCGATTGCACCCCGTTCGGTTGAGATTTCGCACCGGTCGTCGAAGCAACCGGCTTTTTATGATGCGTCGTACGATGCACCGTTCTATGCCGAACCTCGTTGTCGACCACGATGGTTTTCCCATGCGCGCCGGAAATACTCTGGTTGGCCGGGCTGGCTTCTATTCGCATCTGCAACTGGACCAGTTGCTGATGCTGTAAGGCCGCCGCACTCACCATCTGTGCGGTCGCCGATTTTCGGGCAGCTTCCAGCCGCTGAAGAGCGCTGTCGAGCATCGCCGCATCGGTTTTCTTCTCAGTCAGGTCGGCAGCTAATGTCAGGCGCACCAACACGTCGTACAGAGCGCCGACATTCTGCATCACGCGCAGTTGCGCGTCCAAGGCCGTCGGCGCTGCCTGTGCCTGCTGAAAAAGCACAGGCAGTTGATGGGAAAGGTCTTGCGTGATGGAGTCGGCATCGCTTTGCAATTGAGCCTTCCAACTCTTAGAGAGTTTCCAATGGTCAATTTGGATTTGGCCGACGCTGTTTCCCACTTGCTCTAACGCCGGATGCAGCGACTCGCTGAAGGCAGGATAGAGCGTGGCGGCCTGCGACGAGGGCACCGTTGCCGCATTCGACTGCAGCCCTGCCGCGGAAACCTTGTGCGTGAGGACCATAATTTGAAGAGAGAACAAGATAAATGCCGCGAGAAAGCCTCGCATCGTCCTGCGGGGCTGAAAACGTACCAACGCCAAATCGCGACTCTGCGCGCGGACTGAAGCGGACTCTCTAGGCATATCGTGGACGGATGCCCGATGCTCCTGTGCCGTTGCTTTAAATATTTCTTTCAATCGCGTTGCCAGCATTTCTCTCTCCTCATATCCGCAAAATGCCGGCACATACTCAGCGCATCCAGGCGCGGAAGAACCAAGCAGCCAAGCAAGCCACCACCGATAGCGGGCCAGTTGCGTCCTCCCATCAGAATAATCCTTTGCAGAACTGAGCCGACAGCTCCACTCTCT
>JAJZDO010000576.1 GCA_021805955.1 Acidobacteriota bacterium | reverse complement strand
ATCGCACGGCGCCTTCGATATTTCGGTCGGCAAATTGATGAGGGTCTGGAAGTTTTTTGGGGCTTCCGGGGCGCTTCCATCGCCAGAGGAGATAGCACGGGCGCGGGAAGACGTAGGATGGGAAAAAATTCGATTGGATACTGCGCAGCGTACGGTACGGTTTCTCTCCGCAGGCATCGAATTGGATCCAGGCGGCATCGGCAAGGGCTATGCTGTTGACCGCGCCGTAAGAATTCTGCGCGCGAAGCAGGTTCCAGCGGCGTTACTGTCGGCCGGCAGCAGCACGATTTACGCGCTGGGCGCGCCGCCGCAAGAAGCAGGCTGGAAAGTACGCGTACCTTCGGTGCTTCTGGATGGAGCGACAGCCTCTACCGTGGTCCTGCGAGATACTTCGCTTTCGACCGCCAACCTGTCGGAAAAGAACTTCGTTCATGATGGCCACTTCTATGGCGCCATCATGGATCCACGAACGCTGCAACCTGTCGAAGGAACGCTGCAGGCAACGGTGATTTCGCCGTCGGCAACCGACAGCGACGCATTATCGAATGCATTGTTTGTAACCGGACCGGAAGGCAGGGCCCAGTTGCTGGAGACACGACAGCACGACCGTGCTCTGATCATTCGAAGGAAACAATCTGCGCAACAACATCCGATTGCAGCGGAGTACGAGGCGATTCGCTGGCCTGCCGATGTTGCCCGTGAATCTGCGACTGAACTGTCAAGTGCACGGGAGGAATGAAAACGATGAACCGCAGAAGTCTGCTTCAGGGTCTTTCGTTCAGTATGCTGGCAGCCAAATTGTCTAGCGCTTCGCCGTTCTACGGACAGGCGGAACCGCAGCCCAAGATTTCGCGTTCTATCTCGGCCAACGATCGCATCCAGATCGGTTTTATTGGGCCGGGGAGCCGCGGGCAGGAGTTGATCCGACAATTACTGCGCACTCCTGGCGTGGAAATTGCCGCGCAATGCGACATATATGAGCCGCGGTTTGCCGAAGTCGATGAACTGGTCGGCAAGAAGGTGCCGGCCCATAAGGATTATCGCGAGTTGCTGCAGCGGAAGGACCTGGATGCGATCTTTATCGCAACGCCGCCCGTGTTCCATGCCAAGTATGCGATCGCCGCGATGAAAAGCGGACGACCCGTCTACTGCGAAAAAACGATTGGATTTACTCCGGAAGACTGCAACAACGTTGTCGACGCAACAAGAAGGACGGGCCAGATTTTTCAGGTTGGACATCAGATGCGATATGCCTCCTGGATTGTCGAGTCGGTAAATCGCGTCCGCAAAGGAGACATTGGCGAGCCCACGCATGTGTACGGTTACTGGCACCGCAGCGACAACTGGCGGCGCGAAGTGCCGAATCCGAGCCTGGAACACCTGATGAACTGGCGACTGTATCGCGAATCGAGCGGCGGTCTGCTGGAGGAGCTGGGATCCCATCACATTGACATTGCGAACTGGGTATTCGGGGAGCGGCCGCAAACAATCCTGGGCACCAGCAGCATCGCGGTTTATCACGATGGCCGGACGGTGGGCGATAACGTACAAGCTGTGTTTGGATATTCCAAAGGCAGGCGCATGTTTTTCAGTTCCCTTACGGACAATGGCCTGATGGCCGATCAGGTGTGGATTTACGGCACCGAAGGCAGTTTGCAGATCACGCTGGAAGACGCCACGTTGTACAAGCAGACATCCAAGAGAATCACGGAAGCTTCGCATTCCGATGTAGTGCAAAAGGGAGTGGAAACTGGAGCCTCCTATAACGCGAATTCGGAGATGCCGTATCGTGGGCCGGGATATCGCTTGCACCCGAAACCAGGAGAGGACGCAACACGTACGGCTTGCGGGTCTTTTGTTGACTGTGTGCGCAACAAGCAGCAGCCGTTTGCCAATGTGGACGTGGGTTTTGGCTCCGGGATTGCCTGCTCGATAGGAAGGCAAGCCCTCTACGAAGGGCACATGGAGAAGATTCCTGAATTACGCGCCTGAGTGGAAGCCGGAAATCTTCGAGCTGAATGAAGGAAGCAGGACATCCCGCGCACATTCAATGGCGCTATAGGCGAGCAGTACGAGCCATTGCTCGCAATCGCGAGGAAACCGGGGAGCACACCGGTTGCGGCGTTCTACTCCGGCGCGGCTTCGACTGCGACAGGCGGCCGAATCAGCAAGAATAAAAAGATGGTCGCAAGGACGGGCAATAGTCCGGCAGCAAGGAACGCAGGCCGATAGGAAAATCGATCGACTAAAAAGCCGACGAGAAGGGTGAAACCCGTACTCACCACGCCGGCTGCAAGTCCGCTAAGGCCAGTGACGGAGCCGACCACATCCTGCGGAAAAAGATCGGACGGCAATGTGAGCCCCATCGTGGACCAACTGGCATAGCCCCAGAGAGCGACGCAGATCAGCGCCAGCGCGAAATACACATTGTGCACGCGGGCCGCGGGTATCCCAGCAAGGATTGGCAAACAACTGGCGAGGCAAACCCAGGTACGCGCACGCACCACGGACATTCCGTGCCGAATGCAGTAGCCGGAAATCCAGCCGCCGGTAAAGTTGCCGATGTCGGCTGCGATAAACGGGATCCAGGCAAACAAGGCGATCCGCTTCAGAGTGAAGCCGCGCGCATCGCTGAGATATTGCGGCAGCCAGAAGACATAAAACCACCAGATTGGATCGGTCAGCGCACGCCCCAGAACAATGCCCCAAAGATTGCGATTCTTTGCGAGCCGCCGCCAGCGCGTCCATCCACGATCGGCCATCAAGGACTCAGCATCGCGGCCGGATTCAATCAGCGCGACTTCTTCCGGGCTCACACGAGGATGCGTCTTCAGCGGATAATAAACGCGCAGCCAGACAGCGAGCCAGACGAACCCGAGCAGTCCCGACGCCACGAACGCCCACCGCCATCCAAATGCCAGAGCTATCAGCGGAATCGTCAAGGCAGCGAGCGCTCCGCCGACGCTGGAGCCGCTGTCGAAGATCGCTACGGCCAGACCACGTTCCTCGCGGGGAAACCATTCAGCAACAACCTTGCTGGCTCCCGGCCAATTAAAGCCCTCTCCAATACCGAGCATGAATCGAAAGAAGGCGAAGCCGAAAACGGAGCTGGCCAGTCCGGTGAGGATGTTCATCACCGACCACCAAATCGCCGCTGCCGCCAATCCAACGCGGCTGCCGACCGCGTCGAGAACGATGCCGCCGATCAACCAGGTGATGGCATACGAGATCTGAAACGATCCTATAATCCTTGCCAGGTCGGTATGAGACAAGTGGTACTGCGCCGCAATCATCGGCGACAGTACGGAGAAGCTTTGCCGGCTGATGTAGTTGGTGACGGTGGAGAAGAAAAGCGTCCAGACGATCCACCAACGAGTTCTGCCCGCATGCCCGGATGGTTTGGGCACGTCAGCGCCAGACTGTGCAAATGTCAATACTCACCTCGTCTGGCGCGCAGATCAATGAGCTTTCCCTAGAATTCCTGGAAACCACTTGACCGCATTGTCGTGATACAGCTTGCGAAGGATCGGCTGCGGCAGAGCCAGTCCCTGGATCTTATGACCGTTGTACTCGACCACGTCGTTAGTGGCGAAGAAGCGCCAGTCGTTGGCATAGCGGTCTTCCCACTCTTTCATTGTGCCTTGCGGGTTGCTATCCGGATTCAACTCATTGTCTGTCGCATAAATCAGCCGATCCTGATATTTCGCGATAAACGCGATCAGAGCTTCGCGCGGCTGCATTTCGACATACGGCATACGCGCCGCCAAGTCCACGGCAAAGTTCGGGTACTTATCCAAATGCTGCGCCAACTGGTTGAAATCAGCTTCCATGCTGCCCAGATGCGCGCCCACTACTCGCAGCTTCGGATTTGCGTCCAGTACATGATCGCGCGCTACAAGAATCGAGGCCTTCGATGGCGCTCCGGGCTTTGTGTACATATACAGCTCAGGGTGCTGCATGTAGTATCCGTAGTCGGCGGCATTAGGATTCGGAGCTTCCCAGATCGTATTGGGGTCGGCCAGGTGTGCGACTAGAGTCTTGTTATGGGCCGCGATGTTTTTGAAGATCGGCTCAAAGATGGGATTGTCGGGCATGATGTAGTTGCCTTTGGCGTCTTTGATCTCCATGCCGACATTTTTCCATATCTTTACAGCGACAGCTCCATGCGCAAAATCTTCGTTGATGATGCGGTTTGCATTTTTAGCAAAATTGGGCTGGTTGTACTTGAATGGATCAAATGTGCTGCACATGGCTATGTATCCGTCGCTGCGATGCACGACCGTCCATGTGTCCTTGCGTTCCCTGGCCAGGTCTTTCAGCTCCGGATCGAAATCGTCCACCAGGGTGATGTCGAGCGTATGCAGGTTCAATCGCTTGAGCATCGCATACAGCGCAGGTGCGTCCTGGAAGGCGTGCGTGTGGGTGTCGATGGGGTCGAGCGCCTTGAATTGCTGAAGTTCCCGATCGGTAAACGGTCCACTGATCGGCGTCACCGATGCGGCGGTGGAGGCTGCGGCAGTAGAAGCTTTCGGGGCCTGCTGTTTGCCGCATCCTGCGAATGCCAAGATCAACCCTAAGGAAAAAGCGATTCTTTTCACGTTAGCCATCCTTCCGTTCGACTGGGCTTCACCGCCCGTTCATTAAGCTTCTCCGGCAGATTGATCACGCAACAACAGGGCGATCGAGAATCTCCTCATTCTTCGGGTCCCAATAGAGCTTCTTGCCGCTCCAATAAGAATGCGCCGCCATGATCACCACAATCGCGTGCGAGAAGCCGTGATCGACATTCGCGTCGGGCTGCTTGCGAGTCTGCATTGCCGTCAGCCAGTTCATCACGTGATGCGCGTCATCGTCGTCCGGCCCACGGGAGTCCGGCGGTGGTGCTCCGGGGACATGAACAATCTCTTCCTGCTCGCGCGCCGGAGGCACAATCGGCAGCTTCGAATAATTCACCGAGCCATCCATTTCGTCTCGACCGCCTTCTTTACTCACGACGAAGAACGAGGCACCCTCGCCGCCATAATTTGCGATGGTGCCGTCGCGGCCTTGAATCCGCGAGAAGCTGCGATAGCTGTTGCCGAAGGTTGTTTTGTAGGTATACAGAAATCCCTTGGGATAGGTGACCGCGGCCACCACCGTGTCTGGATTTTGCCGGCCGTCGGGCCACGCGTAGATGCCGCCGTTGGCCACCACGCTGACAGGATAGTTCTCGTCCGTCCAGAGATGCACCAGATCGCTGCCGTGACTCAACCACTGGTCGAAGATTCCGGAGGAATAATCCTTATAGAGCCGAAACTCCAGGTACACATGCGGATCGAAGGGTTGGTACGGTTTGCCGAGCAGCCACCGCTTCCAATCTGTGTCTTCTTCACGCAGTTTGGATTGGCGATCCTGCATCCACTTCTTCCACTCCATGTTGCGGTCCTGATCCATCTGCACCGTCTCGCCAATGTCATTCGGCACAAAACGCCAGCGTTCTTCGTTGACGTTCCACTCCTGCTCAATGTGGACGATCTTGCCGATTCGACCGGAGCGAACGATATCCCGCACCGCCAGTTGATAGGGCTGGGTGCGATGTTGTGATCCCATCTGGACAACCTGCTTGGAGGCCTTGACGGCGTCACGAGCTTCTTTCGCTTCCGCAAGAACATTCGCAAACGGCTTCTCGACGTAGCAATCCTTACCCGCACGAACAACTTCTGTACACAGCTTGGCATGCTGAAAATCGCCGGTCGCGATCATCACGCCGTCGATGTCCGGGCGGGCCAGCATTTCTTCGGAATATTTGAAGGTTTGCGGGTCGAGGTTGAAGGCCCTCTTTACCTGTGCAGCCCGTTGCTCCCGGGCCAGGCTCCAGATATCGCAGACCGCGACGGTTTCGACCGGCATTTGTTTGGAAGCCAGTTGCACCATGTGCACATGTCCGTGGCTGCGCTGCCCGCAGCCAAGCTGTCCAAGGCGAATGCGATCGTTCGCGCCCAGGACACGAGCGTACGAGCGCGCATCCATTCCCGCTGCCAGCGCAACGACCCCGGCCTGCTTCACAAACGTGCGGCGATCAATTCCTTCCTGTATCTTCTCGGCCATCGAGTCCCCCCAGGTGGAAAGATTTTCGTTCGAATTTGAACCTAGCTTTTGCCGACCACCGTCGAGGATTGCAAAAGATCCATCACCTGGGCGGACGATTCTCTATCAAGGTATACCGTTGCGTCGGGATGAGTGCGCAGCAGTGTCGCCGGGCAGGCGGTGGAAATGGAATCCTCCAGTGCGCGGCGAACAATGGCTGCTTTCCGCGGGCCGGGTACAGAGGCGATCAATGTTGGCACGCGAAACAACGCTGGAATCGTAAGCGTCATGGCCCATTCCGGCACGTCCTGGAAACTCTTGAACCAACCTTCCGCAGCCTGCTGCTGGCGGCACGCCGAGTCGAGCTGCACGACCTTCATGTCCACCGGATCGTTAAAGTCCGCGACACCGGGATCGTTGAATGCCAGATGTCCATTTTCGCCGATGCCCAGCAAACATAATTGCGGATCGGCAGAGCGCAGCTTTATCGCATAGTCTTTGCATGCCTGCTCCGGGTCGGACGCGGTGCCATCGATCTCAAAGAACTCCTGCATCCGCACCTTTTGCGTCAGGTTCTCCCGCAGGTAGCGACGGAATGAAGCCGGGTGATCGGCTGGAATACCGACATACTCATCCATGTGAAATCCGCGAACCTGGGACCATGGTAGCCCTGAAATGGCCGTGAGTGCTCGCAGTGCGTCGAGTTGGGAGGCCCCCGTCGCAAAGATAACGGCCAGACTTTCTCTCCTCTTCGCAATGTCAATCAGCGCGTCGGCCGCCGCCTGGGCTGCTGCTGCACCGGCGGCTTCATGCGTGGGATGGATCTCGATCCTCAACTTGTCAACCTGGTAATTCTGAACGCTACCATCCTGTTTCATTTTTCCCTCAACCTTTGAGAATGAGCAATTGCGATGTTTTTCTGTCCTGAGGAGACTTGAATCAGCGCCCCTTCGGCACTGCGGACCCAGCAAATCAGGAAAACTGCATTATTTACAAGCCTTTACGCCCAGACGCGGCGGACTTATGAAGCCTTTCGATTTCCATCGAGCTAATACGTTATTCTTTTCTTGAATTTAACGGTACGGTGTGACATTGCATAATGTCAAGATAGTTTTCCCGCAATTAGGCAATATTTTCCGCAATATTGCGCCGACAAGCGATGTAACCCAAGACAGCAAGAACCATCGCAGGTAAACTCACACTATCTCTTCCGCCTCTTCAGAAGCGATGCGTTCCGGCGAGGCACCAGTACAAACATGAAGATTTCATTTCTCGGTCTCGGAAAAATGGGCACCCCAATCGTCGGGCGGCTCCTACTGGCGGGTCACACTGTATCCGTGTGGAACCGGTCGCCAAAATCGGTACAGCAGATGGGAATTTCGGATGCCACAGTAGCACCATCCATCCATGCAGCCGTTGAAGAATGCGACCTGGTTTGTACGATGCTCGCCAATGATGAAGCGACGGAAGCGGTGGCCTTTGGCACTGAGGGATTTATAGCTGCGCTACCTGCCAATGCTGTCCATATCGCGCTGGGCACGCTGAGCGTGGCACTGTCACGACGCCTGACGGAAGCCCACGCAGCAGCCGGCCAGCGTTATGTGGCGGCTCCGGTCTTCGGGCGTCCAAATGTCGCGGCGCAAGGCCGCCTGTGGGTGGTCGCCGCCGGAAAAGAGTCCACACTCGATCATGTTCGAACGGTGCTGGATGCAATCGGGCGCGGACTGACGATCATCGGGAATGAGCCTTGGCAGGCGCATGCATTCAAGCTCGCGGGCAATTTTACGATCAGCGCGATGGTGCAGACGCTCAGCGAGGCATTCGTCTTCGTGTCGTCAGAAGGCATGAATCCGGAATTGTTCCTGGAAACTGTCAACGAAGCGCTGTTTCAGTCGCCGTTTTATCTCGCCTACGGACGACTGATGCTACATCCGCCAGAACATCCGAGCGCAACGGTTTTTCTGGGCGAAAAGGACATTCGACTGTTCCGCGAAGCGACGGAAGACGCCGGCATTCGACTCGGACTTGTAGAGTATTTGCAGGAACAATTCAGCGCTGCGATCCGCAACGGCATGGGCGACACGGATTGGGGAGTCGGGCAATATCGCATGGCCGAACAGGCTTCCAAAAAATTGAAATCGATAGGAGATGCATGACCAATTTATCCCACGCAAACACGACAGGACTCCCGCTAGCGGGCAAAGTTGCATTCATTACCGGCGCGAGTTCCGGCATCGGCGCCGCCTGCGCGAAAAGTTTTGCCCATGCGGGAGCACGATTGCTGTTGGCCGCGCGACGAGAAGATCGCCTACGGGAGATGGTGGCTGATTTGCGGGCCGCAGGGGCGGAGGATGTCCACACCGTCGCGCTCGACGTGCGCGATAGCAAACAGGTTCAGACTGTCGTGGATAGATTGCCTGCGGAATGGCAAGCCATCGATATCCTGATCAACAACGCGGGCCTCAGCAGAGGGCTGGAGAAAGTCCACGAAGGGAAGATCGACGATTGGGAGGAAATGATCGACACTAACGTGAAGGGGTTGCTGTACGTGACGCGCGCGGTGGTCCCTGGAATGGTGAAGCGGGGCAGCGGCCACGTCGTCAACCTTGGTTCTACGGCCGGCCACATGACCTATCCCAATGGGGCGGTATATTGCGCATCCAAGGCCGCTGAAAATCGCATTACAGAGGGATTGCGCGAAGACCTGCTGGGCACTCCCGTGCGCGTGACTACGATCGATCCTGGAATGGTGGAAACGGAATTCAGCAAGGTCCGCTTTCACGGCGATGAGGGCCGCGCAGCCAAGGTCTACCAGGGGCTGACGCCACTGCAAGCGGAAGATGTTGCGGACGCGATTCTGTGGGCGTTGACGCGGCCTGCCCACGTCAATATCGCGCAGGTCCTGCTGACCAGCGTGGACCAGGCAAATTCTCTGCTATTCAATCGACGGACAAGCTAGGATTCGCAAAGCCGTCAAACTTCATCCCAGCTTTTGCAACTGTGCCTCTATATCTTTCAAAGCGGATTGCAGCGCGGAACGCCGCACCGGATGACTGGTTTTCTCTGCCAGAATCCTCTCTCGTTTCAGTTGCAGCATCTGGCGAGCTCGCGCCTGTTCCGCGCCGGCCGCCCTCACCACATCTTTTGAAGCCACTTTCGCAGCCTGTTCCCTTTGTTCCGCCTGCTGTTCCACTTGCTCTTCGACCGATTTACTTTCCCATCCTCGCGCCATATATACAGAGTAACGGATTCGCGGTTGAATCGCACCGCCAAGTGAAACATCTGCTTGAATAGAGAATGTATCTGAACGAACTTGCTGTTAGGAGGGGTTGCATGCGCGCGTTTCAAATCTTGCAATTCGGACTGGACAATTTGCGTCTGCTAGAACTACCGACTCCCACGTGCGGCCCAGGGACGGTGCTGATCCGGGTCCATGCGACATCGCTCAACTACCGCGATCTATTGATGGTTCGCGGCCATTACGATCCGAAGCTGAAGATGCCGCGGATTCCTCTCTCCGATGGAGCGGGCGAGGTTGTCGAGGTTGGAACCGGCGTGACTCGCTTCAAACCGGGAGATCGTGTCGTCGGACTTTTTCTGCAGTACTGGCAGGATGGCGCCGCCTCGCAGGCGAAATCGCGCGGCGCGCTTGGTGGCGATATCGATGGCATGCTTGCCGACTATGTCGTGCTTCCTGAAAGCGGTGTCACAGGCTTCCCCGACCATCTAAGTTATGAAGAAGCAGCGACGTTGCCATGCGCTGCGTTAACAGCGTGGAATGCCTTGTTCCATACCGCCGCGACAAAACCGGGCGACACGATTGTCATTCAGGGAACCGGTGGCGTCTCGATCTTCGCTTTGCAGTTTGCGAAATCAGCGGGAGCGCGCGTGCTGGGCACATCCAGCAGCGACGAGAAACTGCTGCAGGCGAAAAGCCTCGGCCTGGATGATGGGCTCAACTACAAGCAAAATCCTGAATGGTCGAGCTGGGTAAAGAAACAAACCGCCGGCGAAGGAGCAGATGTAATTGTAGAAGTGGGAGGCTCAGGAACTCTGCAGGAATCTATGAAGGCGGTGCGAGTGGGCGGCACCATCGCACAAATTGGAATCCTTTCAGGCACGGAAGAGCGTTTTGCAGTTACTTCGGTACTTATGCGGCAAATTCGCCTGATCGGCATCTATGTCGGGTCCCATACCATGATGCACGCCATGAACCGGGCCATTGGGCTTTCCCAAATGAAGCCCGTAGTGGGAAAAGTATTTCCCATAACGGAAACGATAGAGGCATATCGGTACCTCGAACAAGGTCGTCACTTCGGCAAAGTTGTTATTTCTCTAGCATCAAATGAATAACTATTTTCGCCCTTAACTCCTGTTCTTCTAAATCCAATCAACGACTTAGCGTGAGCCAGGCTGCGGTCTCCGAATGAACGCCCGGCAAACTTCGCGTCGGCTGGCATACGACGTGCATCTATTCCTAATGTTGCGAACCCCGATTCCTTGGGGAATGCAACAACCGGGAGGCGTGCGCAATCTACAAAGCACAGTAGAGGTGCCGCGAAACATAAAATGATGTCTTGGCTACGCGTAATCTGCAATTTCTTCTACGAGATGTTCTTTGGCTGCAGTCATGGCCATCTCACTCGACCTTTTACATTGGAAGCATCGAGCTATAAGGTCTGTCTCGATTGCGGAAGGCATTTCCCGTACTCACTGGAGAAAATGCGGCTACTGCATGCGTGGGAAATAGCGAAATCGCCCGCAGCGGATATCGTGCCCATCCTGGTAGAGTCCGGGCTTTCCGAGCAAACGGGTTATCACCGCAGCAAAGCGGTTGCGTAGTTCGTTGAGTCATGCTGGCGCGAACGTAGCGGAATGAAATCTGCCTCACGGAACGAAGGGCAAACTTGCTACACTATGGCAACCTTGGAACGATAACGATAAGGTGTTGTCATAGCAAATTTCGCTCCAACTCGAATTGTTTCCCTCGAAGCCCTGACAAAAATCTACGAGAGCAGGCAACGCGTTGTGGCCGTCGATCAGATCGACTTGTCTGTTCCAACAGGCGGAATCTTCGGCTTGCTGGGGCCGAACGGCGCCGGGAAAAGCACGACCATCAGCATCTGCACGACCCGCTCCCTACCTACATCAGGGCGAGTTGTCATTGCAGGTTATGACGTTGTTGCGAAGCCCGCTATGGCCCGTCGCAAAATCGGAGTGGTTCCGCAATACAATACGCTTGACCGCTCATTGACAGCATTTGAAAATCTCTTCTTCCACTGCCGCTACTTCGGAATGAGTGACTCCACGTCGAAGAATCGAGCGAAGGAGTTGTTGACGCAATTTCGCCTCGCGGACCGTGCCAAGGCGTTCCCCAGCGAATTATCCGGAGGACTGGCGCAGCGCCTGCTGGTCGCGCGCGCGATCGCTCATTATCCCGCGGTTCTGTTCCTCGACGAGCCAAGTGCCGGCCTCGATCCGCAAAGCCGCCTGGCAATGTGGGAGTCGATCCGAGGACTGAAGGACCAAGGCATCACCGTATTGCTGACCACCCACTACATGGAAGAGGCGGAAGCGCTGTGTGACCGCGTGGCGATCATCGATCACGGGAAAATTCTGATCGAAGACACTCCGGAGCGGCTGAAAAATGGCCTTGGGATTCAAACGGTCTATGGGCTGGATGTGCAACACGTCGATCAACGCGAGGAACTGGCCACCAGGTTGCGTGCGGTATCCCATGTCAGCTCTGTTGAGTCGACACCAACAGGCGTACGCGTCTATACGCAGGGAGCGGAGGGACTGCTCTCCACCATTGTCACGGAGGCGCAGGCGTATGGCCTGCGCGATATCTCCATTTCGGAGCCTTCCCTGGAAACAGTTTTTATCCACCTGACCGGGAGGGAGCTGCGTGAGTAAAACTGGCAGCTCCGTGATCGCCACCCCCAATCCGAATGGTTCCCCTGCTACCGCAAGACTCTATGTACACGCATTCTGGGGGCTGCTGCTGCGCGACTTTCGCGTGCTGCGGAGGGAACTCGGCCCGTTTGCTGTACGTGTGGTCATGAATCCATTGCTGTTTCTTTTTGTCTTCACGTATATTTTTCCCCGCATCGGACAAAGCTTCGGGAGTTCGTCCGGCGCCGGCGGTATAAATTTCGGCACAGTGCTGCTGCCTGGGCTGATGGCGGTGGCCATCATGTTTACCGGCATCGCCGCGGTTGCGCTGCCGCTTTCAACAGAGTTTGGCATCACGCGCGAGATCGACGATCGGGTGATGTGCCCGCTTCCCGTTTCCGGCGTGGCGATTGAAAAGATATGCTTCAGCGCGCTGCAATGCATTCTTTCCGCGCTGATTGTGTTTCCTCTGGCCTATTTCATTCCGTCGGAGCCGGTGCATGTCCATGTCGGCAGCTATTGGTTTTTGAGTGCCGTTGTGCTGCTGGCCAGCCTGGTCTCGGGCGCACTCGGCTTGACCATTGGCACGACTGTCGAGCCTCGACAGATTGGACTGATCTTTTCCGTCGTAGTGGTGCCGATTACGTTTCTTGGCTGCGTATATTATCCATGGGCGCTGCTGCGGCATATTCCCTGGTTGCAATATGCCGTACTGTTGAATCCCATTGTGTACATGAGCGAGGGATTGCGCGCTGCATTGACCCCTGCCCTGCCTCATATGCCAGCGCGGCTGATTCTGAGCGCACTGGTTCTTTCCGTCTTGATTCTGGGATGGGCCGGCATTCGCGGCTTCCTGCGCCGGGTGATCGGTTAGAGAACGAGTGGTTTCCAACTATGCAGAGTACGTGTCCAAAACTGGCAGCAAGTCTGAAGGAGCGCGGACAGACTCCGGCAGTTTCAACTCCGGCATGGGCTTGGCTTCAAACAGCTTGCGGCATGGGATCGCCAGCCAGCGCGCCATGCGGGTCGCCTTCTGGCGACGGGCGCTGTCGGTGGAAATGCCGGTCTTCGCGTACATCTGCCGGTACAGCTTGGAGATGAAGAGAAACGCCAGGCGCCCTTTGATGCCGGTCACGCAGCGGGAGCGCTTCCAGATTTCCGGCAGGCTGTAGAAATCGTCCCAGACGCCCTGGGTGCGCTCGCGAATTTCTTCCGACGACATGATGGCGTGCGGGCTGAACATCTTGGGCCGCACGGCTGCCGGAATCAGCCAGTGGCGCGTGATGGGAATGCCGCCCACCTGCATGACATTTTCACCCAGGTTCTTTTCCCAGCGATCGAAGTCGATGGTGCCGGGAAAGGGAGTGAGCATGACAAATTGAGCAAAGGTAATGCCGGCGCGCTTGGCCAGCTCCGCCGTCGCGGCGAAGGTGTCCGGACGGTCGGAAGAGAGCCCGAAGATGAACGATCCGAGGACGTGGACTCCGTGTTCCTTGAATGTCTGTAGCCGCTTGATCAGGTTGTCGCCGGAGAGGTTGAAGTCCTTGAAGACGGCCTTGAGCCCTTCCGCGGTGGCCGACTCGACACCCACCAGCGCGCCTTTAATGTTGGCCTTGCGCATGGCATCGAGGAATTGAACGTCCTCGCCCGCTTCCATGGTAATTTGCGTAAAGAACACCATGTCTTTGGGTAGCATGGACAGCTTGCTCATCAGCTCAAACCGCTCGGAGCGGATACCCTGCAGTTCAGCAACGCGGGCCGTATTGCCCTGTTGCTCGGCGAGTCGAAGATCGGCGAGGCTGACCGGGTAGAAATTGTCGTCGGCCAGCGCGATAAAACGAAAACCACGGCGGCGCAGATCGACGATCTCGCGCACCACGACGTCGGAAGTCCGCGGACGCGGTTTTTGCCCGTCGGTACGCCAGACGGAGCAGAACGAACAATGTTTCGGGCAGCCTCGCACGGTTTGCACGGAGGCCCACATATATTTGTCGCGCGGCGCCAGGTCCCAGCGCGCCTGGATGAACTGGTCGCCGGAGATTCGGCCGCCGTCGTAGACCGTTTGGGCCGTCCCCGCAAGCAGGTCCGCGATCACTTTGCCCCAGATCACATCGCCGTCGCCCTTGACGATGGCGTGAGCGCCGCCGAGTTCCATGGCTTCGTTGGGATAAAGAGTGGCGTGGATGCCGCCATAGACGACGAAAGCGCCGCGTTCGCGCGCGATTTTTCCCAGTTCCATGCCGCGCAACGCATTGCCAGTATGAATGCCGATGCCAACCACGTCTCCAGGCTGGACACTCTCCGGCTGGAACCGCTCCAGAGTTTCATCGGTAATGAGTGGATCGCCGTATTTTGCGGGGGTGGCTGCGGCGAGAACATACAGCCAACGAGGGGTAATGACGCCAATTCCAAAGGATGAATCGCTGGGGTTTACTAAATGTACGCGCATGATTTGAGGATCTCCTTCCGGTTGGCATTGCCTGCGCTCAATCAAAGGAAATCTTCGGTTCAATCTGGCGAAGCTTCCGACACCAGCAATGTGTCGGAGACGTTCACTATCTGAAGGGAACACTATCCCACGGACGCAACAACCGTATCTGCGAGTATGGCTCGCTGTTCTATCCGTTGTCAAAAATCGACAATGCAGGTGTCATGTTTTCTGGCGGTCAGATTTTGTCGCAAGCCGCGAAACGAAAGGGCGGGCAGCGCTGAAACGCCCTGTAAAAACATTTCGCTTCGCGGCACGGCGGACGGGGCGATCCATATCGCCGGGTAAGGCTCAGTGCGTCCCGTCGCCTCCCCACGAAAATTGCATTCCCGTACGGAAGTTGAACGGCAACGCCGGATAGCCCAACACTTCCTGATAGTGCTGGCTCAACAAGTTATCAAACACGGTGTAGCTGGAGATGTGCCGATTGATACGGAGATGGGTTGTCAATCCAATGTTTTGGTAGGCCGGGTCGAGGTTGCGATTCGGCAGCAACAGCGTGGTTCCGCCATTGGCGTCGGTCAAAAACGTACTGTCGTCGCGTCTGCCGACAAGCGTGCCCGTCATTTCCGCATACCAGCGACTTCGCGCGTAAATGACCGCGTAGTAGCCGGTGTGCGGCGCGCGCCGGAAGGGACGCTGGCCGACCAGCGGCGAGTAGGCCCCAATGGGCGTGTTGGGATATTTCGGGTTATAGGATGGAAAGGAATTGTCGCTGGAAAACGACTTCTGCACGGTGGAATTCAATAGCGTGTATCCGCCGCGGACAAACAACCGATTCGTGATGCGATACTCGGCGCTGCTCTCCAGGCCTTGAGCGTTGAAGCTCAACGAATTGATATAGGCGCCGAAGGAAGTGTTGGCAATCGCCTGCTCGACCGCCTGCGGAACGCCGAGCTGCAACAGCGCCGGAGCATCGACAAACTCAATCTGCTTGGTGAAATTGTTGTGATAATAGCCGCCGTGGACCAGCGCCCGAGTCCCAAACATGTGCTGGTCCACGCCTGCTTCATAGGTACTGGTCTGCTGCGCGCCCACCTGAGTAATACCGTGCTGTGCGATCAGTTGTTGGCCGTTCGGCAGCGAGTTCAGCACGTCGTAAATGGAGCCGTTCTGCTCGGCAATGGTCGGCTCCAGAATGCCTTGCGAGTAATTGAATCGAAGTTTGGTGCCGCTCAAGAGGCCGTCGGCAGTCGGCTTGGAAAGATAGTAGGCCGCGGTTGCATGGGGCGTGGGCTGAAAACCGAACACGGAATAGTATGGAAGGTCGGTTCCGGCGCTGTAATACAACCGGTTTGCCATGCTGCCGGAGGCCTGCAGGATATAGTCGTAGTTGCCGCGATGGGCCGATTGCGGAAAATAGTCGTAGGCGGTGTAGCCGCGTTCCGACTGATAGCGAAACGCAGCGAACGCGGTCAATTTATCGTTCTTTTTATAACTTGCCTGGCCGTAGAAATAATCCTGGTTGGTCAACGTCCCATCGGTCCCTGGAAAGATGTAATTCGGGCAGCTATAGAATGCTTGTCCGCTGGCGCTGGTTCCATTGGCGCCGTTGATTGTGACCGGCTTGCCCAGATATTCCGGTTGTCCGGGATTCCCCAGGTTGTCATAGCAATTGAAGTTGTTGGGGTTGTCGGTCAGGATGCCAACCGGGGCTGGATCTGTATTGAGAGAGCGCAGCCGCACCAGTCCATATTGGGCGATCATATCCAGCTTGTCGCTGGGACGATCTTCGATGGTGGCGCTGCCGTACAGGTCATGCTCCTTCAAATACTGCACGTCGGGAATTCCGTAGAACAGGATGGCGTTCGGCTCGCCGGTGGAGGCTGCGATGCGATGCGCGGTGGCCCGCACCTGAACGTGCGGGGTGAGGGCATATCCAAGGTTGCCGACGGAAGAAACATTGTGGAACGTGCTGTTGGGATAACTGTTGGAAGTGTCGATGCGCGCGAAATCTCCAAAATAATCGAACGCATTGTGCACCCCGCCCAGCGAGGCTTCCTGGTGATACGTTCCGAAATTACCGGCATCGAGAGCGTATTGCAGCAGCGGTTTCGCCGTGGTTCCGCGGGTGGTTGTCAGCGCCACCACGCCGGAGGATGCATTGGCGCCGTATAGAGAGCTGTCGGGGCCGCGATAGACCTCCGCCTGGCTGATACCGTTGGAAGCCAGGTAAGCAAAATTTACCGCGCCGCCAATGTCGTTGATGGGAACGCCATCCAGCAGCACATCTGTCTCGTTCGAGTTGCCGCCCATTTCAAACAAAGAAGTCGCCGCGCCGCGCTGCCCACTGGTGGTGAATTGCAGGCCGCTCACCTGGCGCAGCGTGTCCTGCATGTCGAGCGTGTACGGGTACAACGACTGGTCGATCACCGTGGTCGAAGCGCCGCTTTGCGCTTCTGGCGTGGGCGTGCCGTTCGCCGTCACAGTCACGCTCTGCTCCAGGTGCCCGAACTGAAGCGCGACATCCGCATAGGATGTCTTGTTCATCGCCACATAAATATCGCCGCTCTGGGTGGCGTTGAAGCCGTTTGCGATGACGCGGACGCGATACCGGCCAGGGCGGTAGACATAGACAATGTACTGTCCGCGGCCGTCGGTTCGTCCGTGGGACTGCAGCATGACGCCATTGGGAGTCATAATATCGACGCGGGCGTTGTAGACCGCCGCTCCCAGCGGATCTGTCACGGTTCCCGTCACCGTTCCTGTGACAGTCCGTTGCTGAACCGGCGCGGCCGTCGCAAGCGTCGACGAGAAGTAGCAGGAGGTAAAACCGATTGCCAGCGCGGCCAAAAGCGATGCGCGTCGAACTGCAGGGCAAAATACATCTGGAACAAGAACTGAAAAAGTCATGCGCAATCCCCTCGGATGGTTGCATGAAGCCGGTCTCCTGACTTGCGCTTCCTCAAGCTTGGGCACCTTCCCAGACGTTGCCGTCCAGTGGTTGCGAACTGCCTTGCCCTGCTCTCGCGCTTACAGTTACGGGGTAGTGGCGGAGTTGCACCGCGCTTCCCGACACTTCATGGATGGTGAACACCTTACGCCTGCCGTGAAACGATGCAGCCAAGCGCCGGACGCCGCGCCCTCTTCAGCAAAGGAAGAAGCGCGGAGCGAAACATACGACACGAATCCTGGGAATGCGTCGATCAGCCGCAGTTGGGCTGAAACGCGCTCCCTTCGGTCCTCCCATCGCAACCGAAAGACAGCTATGAAGTGACCCTGGCCGGTCTCCTGACTTGCGCGTCCATTGAGCTTGGCATGCCTTCCCAGACGCTCGCCGTCCAGTGGCTGCATACAGCCGTGCCTTGCTCTCCGCGCTTACAGTTACGGGGTAGTGGCGGAGTTGCACCGCGCTTCCCGAACACCAAGGGCTAATGAATATATATCGGGATCGAATCCTGGCGTCAAATCTTTGACGGGATGAAAAACGCTTTATTGAATGGCTGGTGGAGAGATGGCCCGTTTCAACCACTTCTCCTGCTACAGGGCGACCGGCTCACATGACAGTTGTTATTTCTTCACGCGATGCGCAATGATCTGGTCCTTGATCTTTCCGTACACTCCCCGGGGCAGAATTCCCTTGGTGACCAGTTGATTTTTCGCTCGATAGGGACGCCCCGCGATAATTCTCTTCGCATAGACATCGCCGAGGCCCGGCAGGACTTTCAGTTGGTCTTCCGTGGCCGTGTTGATGTCGAGCTTGTCCGCGTGCGACCGCGCAGCGGACATGGAAGCGGCCTGACCTGCGCCGGCAGACGGAGACAGCGCCCAGGTCGCCGGCATGACCGCAAGCGCGAAAACAAGACCGGTCGCACAGACTATGCAACGGATTCGCTTTTGAAGGTTCATCGTATTTTCCTCCAGTGCAATCGAAACTTTCATTCC
>JAJZDO010000797.1 GCA_021805955.1 Acidobacteriota bacterium | reverse complement strand
CGGAGGACGAAAATGCGGACGAGCGCAGGCGTGAACACAAACACCTGACTCCGTTCCAATACGTTGTGGCACGTTTCAACGACGGCTTTCACTGGATACAGGGAAAATACGACAATGCAATCCACCGTTCCCTGGAAAGCCCGGTTTTGGTCACTGCGGGCTTCATGCTCTTCGTCGTCTGCAGCCTCGCGCTGTATCCGTTTCTGGGTGTGGCATTCTTTCCGCGTACCGATCCCGGCCAATTTCAAATTACGGTCAAGGCCCCTTCCGGCACACGGTTGGAGTTGACGGACCAATACTTCAACCGCATCGAGAACATCGTGCGCCAGGTCGTCAAGCCGGACGACTTCAACATGATCGTTTCCAACATCGGCGTGTATCCCGACCTTTCCGCCATCTACACCAGCAATACGGCGATGGACAACGGAATCATTCAGGTCAGCTTGAAAGAAGATCACAGCATCGGCAGCTACGCTTATATGTCGATGGTACGCAGACGCGTCAGCCGCGAAGTGCCGGAGGTGCAGACATATTTTCAGGCCGGGGGCCTGGTGGACTCGATCATCAACCAGGGCAAGCCCGCGCCGTTCGACGTCCGCGTAAGCACGATGGATTTCAAAAACGGCGATGACATTGCCCAGCAGATCGCGACCAAGGCCCGCGCTTTGACCGACGTGAGCGACGTCCTGATTCCACAGAACATGGACTATCCCGGCCTGCAGTTGAATGTGAGCCGCCAGCGTGCCGCCATTCTGGGGCTGACGGAAAAGAACGTTGTCGACGGTGTCATCACTGCGCTCACGTCGAACGGCATGATCGCGCCGAGTTACTGGATCGACCCTAAGTCGGGCAACAACTACATGCTGACCGTGCAGTACTACAACAGCCAGATCCAGACGATGAAGGACTTCAAGGAGATCCCTCTGCGTGCCGGTTCCACTCTGCTGGCTGCGAAGCGCATGGACGGGAGCGCGGCACCGGAAGTTTCCATATTGCCGCACGACAACATCACGCCGCTGGAAGCAGTTGCGGACGTGAGATATATCAACACGCCGACCGTAGTCGACCACTATCAACTGCGGCGCGTGTTCGACGTCTACATTGCCCCGAAGACGGAGGACCTCGGACACATCGGCGACCAGATCGACAAGATCGTAAAGAGTGTCAAACCTCCGCATGGCACAGTAGTTACAATCGCTGGCTCGATCAACGATATGCATACTTCGTTCAAGAGTTTTGCCGTCGGCCTGATCCTCGCGGTGATCTTGGTTTACCTCATTCTTATGGCGCAGTTTGCGTCATTCTCCGATCCTTTCGTCATCCTGATGGCCGTGCCGCCGGGAGTCTCCGGAGTGCTGCTGTTCCTGCTGGTCACCCACACTACGATGAACATCATGTCGCTGATGGGGCTGTTGATGATGACGGGAATCGTGGTCTCGGACAGCATTTTGATCGTCGACTTTGTCGGCATCCAGCGCGCGGAAGGCAAGCCATTGAAAGAGGCGTTGACCGAGGCATGCAAGGTGCGTCTGCGCCCCATCATGATGACGACGCTCGCCACCGCGCTGGGCATGATTCCCATGGCGCTCGGACTGGAGGCAGGCAGCGAACAATATGCTCCGCTGGCCCGCGCCATTCTGGGTGGCCTTACGGTCTCCGGCATCGTCACCGTGTTCCTGGTACCCACGGTGTACTACCTGATCCACCGCGGCCATGAAGAAGAGAACGAAAAGCATGACAACCAGCAGCCGGACCTGGAGGCGCGGGCATAATGAAAAGACCGATTCGCATGAAGAGTAATATTTTTGCCGCTGCGCTGGTCCTGGTCGCCGGCAGCAATGGCGCAGTGTTGACGGCGCAAAAATTGGCGGATGCCCCGTCAGCGGTGATGCTCGCAAAGAACATCCAGCAACAGAACAACGATACTGGCGTCGCCGGAGGTGTACCGGCTGTCGCTACCGTCGCGACGGACAAAAATCTACGGGCTGCTTCGCAACAGCCCGTGCTGGGCAAACGCGTGACAACGATTCCAGCCCAGTTGACGCTTCAACAAGCGGAGCAGATCGCGATCCAGAACAACCCGCACATCAGCGTCAGCCGCCTGCTGGCACGCGCCCAGCACCAGGTCTATCGCGAAACGCGTTCCGCCTATCTGCCGCACGTCAACCTGGGTGCGGTGGGCGAAAGTGCCGACAACGGCAGCCGCTACACCTTCGACAACTTGAGATCGACGCGGCTGCTGACCCACTTCGGCGGTGGCCTCGACATGTCGCAACTGATCTTCGACTTCAACCATACCTCCAACCTGATCGCATCGTCGAAACTTCAGGAAAAGGCGCAGAATGCCCATGCCCTTGCAAGCGAGCTGGATGTGGTGATGATGACCGACCAGGCCTTTTATGACACCCTGGAAGCGCAGGCGCTGGTCAAGGTCGCGCAACAGACAGTCAATACCCGCCAGGCGACCGATGAGCAGATTGCCGCATTGACGAAAAACAAACTCCGCTCGGACATCGATCAGGCGTTCTCGACGGAGAATGTGGCGCGCGCGAACTTGCTGCTCTTCGACGCGCAAGACCAGTACAACAAAGACCTGAATGCGCTCACCTCGCTGTTGGGCTTCGACCGGCCCATGCAATACGCCCTGGTCTCCGACGACTCCGATATGCCGTTGCCGCCGCCCGATCAAGATGCGCTGGTGCAGGTCGCGTTGAAGCAGCGGCCGGACCTGATCGAGCTGGATTACAACCAACAGGCCGCCAAGAAGTACAGCCGCGCGGAATGGGACCAGTTGTTGCCGTCGCTCAATACTCTGGGGGTGGTTGGACTCACTCCGATCAGGACCGATCAATATTTCAACAGCAACTGGTTCGGCGCGATCGGCCTGAACCTGCGGGTCAATCTGTTCAATGGCTTTCTTTACACCTCGCAGGCCGAGGCGGCCAGCGCACGGGCGAAGGCGGACCAGGAAAGCCTGCGCGATTTGCGGGACAATGTAGTGAAAAATGTGCGCGATGCGTGGTTGCAGTCGAACACGTCCTACAAGAAGATTGCAGTGACCGAGAAACTGTTGCAGGCGTCGAACCTTGCCTTGAACCTGGCGCAGGCGCGATACAAGCTTGGACTGAGTTCGATTGTCGAACTTAGCGAGACGCAGCTTGAGCAAACCCGTGCCGCCATCGAAAATATCAATGCACGGGTGGAATACCAGCTATCGCTGGCCGCGCTGAACTATCAATTGGGCAATCTGCCATAGCGCAAACCCGCGTATCGCTATCGCGCAAGACAGGGCCGGTCTCTCTTCTACGAGGGTCGGCTTTTTTGCGTCTGCAGCGTGTCTGCGCGGTGTCCTGTTTTCCTCAGTTTGGCCGGAATTCATCTCCCATTCATCTTCTGTTCCCCGGATATTCACGCAGCGCTGTAAGACTACTCGCGGTGCATCCCAGGAACTCCGCCTGGGATGTGCCTCCCTGTCGGCTGCGCGGAGCGCACCTAATGGAAGTTCACGTAGCGTTGGACTGAGGGAAATCGATCTACATGGAATGTTCAAATACACAACTGAGGGGCCGAATGAAATATCGACCGAATAAGCTGAAAGCGCTGATCTTTGCAACCTGTGCGGCGGCCATTCTGGTGGCGGGTGCTCCGGCATTTGCCCAGACGACTGCCGGAGCAAAAACGACGACAGCGAGCAAAAACCGCACGGCCAAGAAGCCAGCGAGCATCGCATCGCAGATCAAAGCGATGCAGCAACAATTCCAACAGCAGCAGCAGGAGATCGATCAACTGAAACAGCAACTGCAGAACCGCGACCAGCAGTTGCAGCAGGCGCAGGATGCGGCCACGCAGGCGCAGCAGGCCGCAGCGCAGGCGCAAACGCAGGCGCAGGCTGCCCAGCAGTCCAGCAGCCAGAACAACGCGGCATATACCAATCTGCAGCAGGCGGTGCAAGGCGTGCAGGCCGATACCGCGCAGGCCAAGGCGGACATCACGACCGTTCGGCAGAACGACGAGGGGATGCGTGAAAATTACGCCAATCCGATCGCTGTCAAGTACAAAGATGTCTACCTGACGCCGGGAGGCTTCCTGGCGGCTGAAACCGTGGACCGTCAGCGGGCAACCGGCGGCGGTCTGAACACGGCGTTTGGGTCGATCCCCTTCAGCAATTCGTCGCTGGGGAAACAGAATGAATTTGTCGCGACTGGCCGTCAGTCGCGCATCCAGCTCCTGGCAGAAGGCAAATATCCAAATGCCACGATAGGCGGCTACTACGAGGCTGACTTTCTGTCCGCGGCAGCGAGCTCCAACAACAACGAAAGCAATAGCTATGCGCTCCGCCAGCGGCAGATGTGGGCGCGCTACCAGAACACGGCTGGCCTGACCGTTGTCGGCGGGCAAATGTGGTCCTTTCTGACGCTGACCACCATCGGCATGGAGAACCGGTACGAGGCGATTCCGTTCACCATCGACCCTCAGTACGTTCCCGGCTTCATCTGGACGCGGCAGTACGGCTTTCGCGTCTATAAAAACCTGTTCGACAAGAAAATGTTTGCCGGCATCGCTCTGGAAAATCCGCAGACGACCTTCGGCGGCCAGGGATTCTCCAACAACTTCGTCCTCGGCACAGCGGGCAATCCGGGCGGCCTGTTGAACCCGACCACCAACTACTCCGTCAATATGGCGCCCGATGTCATCGCCAAAGTCGCCTTTGAGCCGGGCTTCGGCCATTATGAAATCGCTGGGATTGCGACATTCCTGCGCGATAGGGTGTACCCAAACGCCACGACCAAGAGCGCCACCGGCGCATATAACGCCGACAAAACTGCCGGCGCTGTAATGGGCGCCGCGTGGCTGCCTTTCCATAAAGGTCTGTACAACATCGGCGTGCGCGGCATGTATGGCCAAAGCGTGGGCCGATATGGTGCGGGCGGTCTGCCGGACAGCACTGTACATCCGGATGGAACGCTGGCGCCGCTTCACAATACGATCGCCCTGTTTTCCGCCGAGCTGCATCCTGGGAAATGGGACCTGTATGAATACTATGGAGGCGATTACGCCGGTCGTGCCTATTACCTGGATTCGGCGGGCAAGCCAGTGGGCTACGGTTCGTACCTTTTCAACAACAGCGGTTGTGAAACGGAGACGGTTCCCACCTCTTCTCCCTACGGACCAGGTGCCCAGGCGAACTGCGCCAACGATACCCGTGCAATCGTGAATGAGACCGTGGGCTTCTGGTACAACATCTATCGTGGAGGGAAAGGCAAGCTCCTCTACGGCATGCAGTACAACAATGCGCAGCGCAAGATATGGTCGGGAATCGGCGGCATCCAGCCGAAGGCCACCGACAATATGTTCTGGACGTCGTTCCGTTACTACATTCCATAAACAGGCTGCAAGAGAAAGGGAAAGGCGTGGAGACGGTCTCCACGCCTTTTCTCTTGTTTGGCTAGGCAGGATTGAGAGTTGGTGTAGCTGGATGACAAGAGGAGTCATTCTGAACGGAGGTCGCCGCGGCGACCGAAGGGAGGAATCCAGAGAATACTGGCGTGGCTGCCTCGCCCTGACCCTCTGGATTCTTCGCTGCGCTCAGAATGACTCACCCCATTTTTCGGTTACAGTATCTGTAGGTCCGCTATAAACTCGATCCACGCTAACTGATTTTTGCCAGTTGCTGCGCGTACAGCGGGTTGTTGGGAAATTCCTTGGCCAGGGAAGAAAGCAGTTGCCGCGCCTTCGCTTTGTCCTTGTCTCGAATGGCGGCGACGGCCAGCAGCAGTTTGGCCAACGGGCGCAGATAGTGTCCCCGCGCCGCAGTCAACTCCAGGTCTTTCTCGCCCTGCACCTTGTCGGTTTCTCCGCCCGCCATATGCAGCAGCCAGCGGACCGGCGCGGGCTTCAAACCCAGGATGTAGTTCTCCATGCCGACCGCGAGATAGGCATCGTACGCATTCGGATCGACTTGTAGCAGTTGGTGCGCGTAAAAGCTGCCCTGCTTGGTGTATTGAAAACCCTGGATGTCCCTGCGTTCGATCAGGGAGGCATAGTCCGCGTGTAGCCCATAGGAAAGGGTCTTGGCGAACAAGGCGCGGCTGTTCTTAGGATCGTTGACTAAGATCATGTCTGCAAGTTGCTGGGCCTTGATCAGGTTGGCGTCGAGTTCCTTTTTAACATTCGGGTCGGGTGTCTGCTTGTGCTCCAGATAGCTTGTGTCATTGGTGAACAGTTGCATGTCCAGGACGCCGGTGCGATGAAATTCTGAGAACAGGTATGCCGCGGCGTTGGAGACCGGCCCCATCGGGTCTTTAGGATTTTCCGCCATGTATTTCTCGAATTTGGCGTGGGCCATCCCAAAGTGAAGGTTGTACATGTCGTGATACCCGGAATCGATTTGCGAAGATTGCTCGAATTTATTTTGTGCTTGTCCGAAACTTGGACCTGCAATACAAACCGCCAGGGTGATGGCGGCCATCCAATTTCTTTTTCCCATAGAATTCCTGTGCCCATCGACTTAGATTCGAGGTTTGGGTGTCGGGAGGTCTCGCTGTCCCGGAACTTCGGACGCAAGTGTCCCCTTCCATTATCCAATTTTTTGCGCCTCTCGTAGCGGTCTAGAAAAAGTGTCCTCTCTTTGGTCAAATCGCACGATGAAAGTAGACTGGAAGGAGCAGGTAGAACGCAATT
>JAJZDO010001027.1 GCA_021805955.1 Acidobacteriota bacterium | reverse complement strand
AGACTCTTGCCGAATCGGCGCTGAATCTCTTCGCCAAACTGTCGAGCGCGCACAGCATCCGCTGCTGGCATTAACCCAGTCGTGTCCGGCGGAAGATTCAGCAGCAGTTGCGCGCCTCGCCCAATCGAGCGGTAATAGATTTCCAGCATCGCATCGAGCGACAGCAGGTTGCGCTCTTTCTTTTCGCTCCAGAACCAATTTGGCCGCAGGATAGAAACATCCACTTCATTCGGCATCCAGACCGTACCGTTGGGATCTCCGTTCAGCGCGGTCGCGATGCCGGTCTTCGCATCGGCGGCTGAGATGGAGTTCCATGCCGGATACGGCACAAAGCCATTTTCATTGCCCGCCCAGCGGATGGTCGCATGCGGTCCCTGGAAGATCATGGCATGTTGCGCATAGCGCTCAAGAATATCTCCGACGGGAATGACATTCGAGCCGTCGAACCATATTTCCACCATGGCTCCGTAGCGGGAGAGCACCTCGGTCAGCTGGCGACGATAGACGGCAGTGTAGATCCTCTGCTGCGCGGGCGTTTTGCAGAGGCCGCCAACGTCCGCCGAGAACGTAGCATCGCGCGGTGAAACATACACCCCCAGTTTCAATCCGAATTTGCGGCAGGAGGCGGAGACATCCGCCAGCACATCGCCGCGCCCGTCGCGCCATGGCGTATTGCCGATGCTGTATTTTGTCGTCTCGGTCTGCCACATGCAGAAACCGCCGGAATGCTTGGCCACGAAGACGATATATTTTGCGCCCAAATCCCGCGCGGTGGAGGCCCATTGATCCGTGCTCAGCAGTGCGGGATTGATCGCTGACAGAGGCGTAAACAGATCGTCCTGCTCGACGCCCTGCCATGTGTTGGGCGCGAAGTGGACAAACATTCCCATTTCGAGGTCCTGCCATGCCAGTTGATCCGCAGTGGGCAACGCGAGATGAGGATGAGAACTCGCAGTCGACGCGTGGTCCAGCTCAGCGCCAGCACTTCTTGTACCGGAAATGCTGGCGGCCATGCCTGCAAGAGAAGCGAGAAAGCTGCGACGGTCCATGTTCTCTGTTCCGAGTGGATTGTGGCGCCAACCATCGGTCCACTAGCTCAACCCTCCAAAGGATACAGGAGAAGGAGGGATGCCTTGGGAGAGCAGGTGGCCTCATCTCCGAAGGAAATGGCAAACGAGCCATGCCGGCCTAAAAATGATCAAAGTCTTCACAACGATGTTTACATCTCTAAAAGTGACAAATACGATCACCATCTATCATTACCAATTCTGTGAATATTGCCATGGAGTTGAGCCGCAGCGCGGGCACACACGTGCAGTTTTTCCTGCCGGGCAACTGGGCAAGCAGGGTTGCGTAATGTACATCTGTCGCGCGGCGATGCTAGGAAAAGCGCGTCTTTTTCCAAAGCCAATATCCTCCGCCCAGAAAGGTCAGGAGGAGAATCGCAAGCAGGCCGTCGGCCCAGGCCATATTCATCGGCACGGTTGGACGGCTGGCTCCGCGGGCCAGCGCAACGAAAATGCAGCATGCAGTCAGGATGATGGCATAGTCCCACCAGCCCCGGTGTATCCCGGGTGTATCTTTCGTGTCCGTGCCTGTCTGCGCTTTGAAAACGCGGGCGTGATCGAGGGAATACCGATCGCATTCGCGCGTGATGGCCCGATCGGTTGAAGCGTGTTCCGCGCTGCTGGCTGCCGATGTACTGATTCCCAGTGCGCCGAGCAGCATCAGCAACGATCCTGCAACGACGATCACGTGATGCATCGCATCGGTGGAGGCCAACTCGCCAAAGACCAACGCACCCCAGACTAAGCCCCATAACTGGTTGGTATTGGACAGGGGAATTGCACGGCCAATACCTATGTATTTTGTGGAATAGTGTTGAAACAGATCGCCGATTACCCAGCAGAAGCCACCCAGAAAGAGCCAGAACACCGCGGAATGCGCCATTCGCAATTCCGCAACGAGCGGATGGATCCCTCCGCGCAGGCTGACTGCGAGCAGCAACATGGTAACCAGCTCGCCGACGGTAAAAACGGTAACGAAGGAGAGAGGATTCATGCCGCTTAAATACGCCTTGCGGTACGGGACATACATAGTGCCCCACATCAGGCTGGCGCACAGAGCTGCCAGGATACCCTGACGGGCATGGGCAGGAGCGATCAGAGAGCCGTGCATGGAACTGTAGGCCAGCATCAGGGCGGCGATCAAAATCGCCAGTGTGCCGCCCAGGACCTTCAGCCAGTTTCTGATATTTGCTCCGCGCAATTCATTGAATAAGAGCCATCCCCAGAAAATGCCTACTAGGCAATTCGTATTCCAAAGTGGGAAGGCAATAGCCAGGCCTACATCGCGGATGGCGAATACGGTTAAGGTGTTGGCGATCGCCCAGAGAGCGCCAGCCAGAATGCCCCACACAATCAGGTGCCTGTTTTCCCGGACGTCGGCAAAAACATACTTGCTTCCCTTGAGCAGGGAAGGAATCGTCCATTGTTCGACAAATACACCCGCCACCATGCATAGAGAGATTGCAATCGGAGAAATGGTTGTGCTGGCGAGCTTTGCGGGAACTTCCGCGCCTCCCAACCATGCTCCAGCGGCCAAACCGCAGACGACGCCGACGCCATGCATCGACTGCACTGGAGAGGAGACTGTTTTCTTTACTTCTGTCGGCAAGCAGCTTCTCCCCTAGCGTAGATACAGCAGCACGGCAATTCCAAAAAGAAGCACGACCACAGGAATCCAGAAATGACTATCGGTGAGAATCGCTTTCCACATGATGCCCTTTCCGAGTGGCTTCGTGCATGTCCATCCTACTCGACTCTAAACTTGCCCGGCACAAAAATTCTCCGAAGGGCATGGCGCGAAAAGTTTCACATGTTCCACCTATACTCGTAAGGTGCGGAGATCCGGAGACTGTGCGAGATTTCCTGTTATAAGATCGGATCGCAGATCCTTTCGGCATCCGCTTGAGAAAGGGAATTCTGTAATGGGAAATTGGTGATTTTGGAGTGATACGTGAAGTTGAGGTGGATCCGAACTACTCTGTTCCTTTCTCTGGCTCTCAGCTGCATCTCTCGGCAGAGTTATGCCGGCTCCGTCAAGCCCGATCTCGTATTGCAAGGCACGATCACGCACGCGCAGAACCAGACCTACGTTCAGGTACCCTTCAATATCCCTCCAGGTGTTTTTCGCCTGACGGTGACGTTTCAATATACGGGCAAGGAGCAGGGAACCAGACTGGATCTCGGCATCTTCGATCCGAATCGATTTCGCGGAGCCAGTGGAGGAAATAAGTCGACTTTTACCATCAGTGAAACCGATGCGACTCCTTCCTATTTGCCCGGACCCATCATAGCCGGACGATGGTTTCTTTTGATTGCTGTGCCAAACATCCGACCGAACGTTGTCGCCCACTATGTCGCCGACATCGTTTTTGAAACCAAGCCGCAAATAGAATCCTTCTCGAATGGCCCGCTACGCAACGGGCCAGCCTGGTATCGCGGCGACTTGCACATGCACACTGGACATAGTGACGGCACGTGTCCTAGCCAGACCGGCAAATCCGTTCCGTGCCCGGTATTTGTCACTGCGGAGGCAGCCATGCGCCGTGGCCTGGATTTCATTGCCATCACGGATCACAACACTGTCTCCCACTACGACGCGATGCGGGAGTTGCAACCTTACTTCGATACGTTGCTCTTCATTCCGGGTCGCGAAATCACGACGTTCTGGGGGCATGCGAATGCCTTTGGCATTACCAGATTCGTCGACTATCGCGTTGGCAGCCCCGCCGTGCCAGACATCAATGCCGTGGCCCGGCAAGTCGATCGGTTGGGCGGAATCATTTCCATCAATCACCCCAATGATCCCACCGGAGAAGATTGTCTCGGCTGTGGCTGGACTCCGAATCCACCTGCCGATCTGCATTTATTTTCTGCCATCGAAGCTGTGAACGGTGGGGCCTTGCAAGGCCCCAATTCTGGCGTAAGTTTTTGGGAGAGGCAGTTGGACGACGGGTATAGAATTCCGGCCATCGGCGGCAGCGACAACCATCATGCGGCATGGCCTTTGAACCATCCGGACTCGGTCGGCATTCCAACGACCATCGTGTATGCGCAAAATCTGTCGGTGTCCGCCATTCTCGACGGAATTCGTGCTGGCCATGTATTTATCGATCTAACTGGTTCCCGCAACCGGATACTGGAAATGACGGCTTCCGCGCCGGGACAAACCACTGCCATGATGGGCGATTCGCTGCACGCGGCTTCCGGCGCCGATCTTCAGTTGACCGTCCATGTCGTGGGATGTTCGGGCTGGCTGTTGAAAATGTCCGACAACGGCCAGGACAATTCCGCACTTCCATCCAGGATTGTGTCCCAGGGAGATGCGATCGCGCATTTCACTTGGCGCAGCGACGGTAAGCGGCATTGGCTGCTTCCTCAAATGGAAACACCTCAAGGAAAACTTGAGGTTCTCGGCGATCCAATTTACGTGAACGATGGTGATCGCAAATCGATCCGCCAGTAAAGGAGTTGTTAGCATCGTGTCGAGAAAGATTGCTTTGATTGGTCTGCTGGTATCGTCCAGTTTAGTTTTCGCTTTTACCGGCGTATGCCAGCGCACGGCGATTCGGCCGGGAACCCGCACGTTGATGGATGCGCACAATTGCTATCCATATGGCGATTGGTGGGCCGACCGGATCGATCGCGCCCTTTCCGCCGGGACTCCGCTGGCCATTGAACAGGACTTGAGTTGGTATACCGATCCGAAGACGGGAAAATCATGGTCGGTAGTTGCCCACGCGACACCGCTCACCGGGCACGAACCTACGCTGCAAACCTACTTCTTCGATCGTATTCGCCCAATCGCGGAGCGCGCATTGCGCGAAAATAATCAGGCCCAGTGGCCGCTGATCACGCTGAATCTGGATTTCAAGGATAACAAGCCTGAACATATCGCCTATATTTGGGCCGTCTTGCAGCACTATCAGGCCTGGCTTACAACAGCGCCGCGCACGACAAAGATTCATGACGTTCAGCGGTTGCACGTTGGGCCCATCCTGGTTCTTACGGGCGATTCCGACGCACAGCAAAAGGTGTTCTACGACCAGGTCCCAGTGGGCGGGCGTCTGCTCGTCTTTGGCGCTGTTCACACCAATCCGGAGGATCCAATGGCTGCCCCTGATGTGCTGGAGCCAGAATCAGCTAACAATTATCGTCGCTGGTGGAACAATCCTTGGAACGTTGTGGAGAAGGGTGGGCAAACGCAAGCGGGAGGCTGGACCGGTGCGGATTTCGCGCGTCTAAAATCGCTGGTCCAGCACGCCCACGCCAATGGCTTATGGATTCGTTTTTACACGCTCGATGGAGCCACCACTGCCGAACTGAGTTGTCGCGGCTGGTTCCCAAGCTATAACTTTGGATCGGTTGCGCGAGCCGAACAACGGTGGCGCGCGGCGTATCTGGCGAAGGTCGATTACCTGGCCAGCGACGAATACGAACTTGTCTCCAACTATCTACAACATCTCCAGTCCAGCAGTGCGCCTTCATCCAGGCAAGTCCGGGCGCGCCTGTTCGCCTGTCCCGTAGGCGGCGAGAAGGCGCGTGGGATGTGAGGATGTAATCGTTGTTGAGATCTGGGAGGTAGCACGATGAGGAAACACTCCTTGGTCATCACGCGATCGCATGGAGTTGGATCTTCCGTTGGTCAGCCGTCTGGAGGCCGTGGATGCGCAACATCCGGATACGGGGGCTCTGGCTACCGGGACCCCTGGTGCTGATGGCATTGAGATCTGACGCGCAGGAACCGGCTCCGGAGTCGCCACAGGAACCATTCACACGCGCAGTGCAGCTGTCCGCAAAGCCAGGCATCGACTCGGAGCCACCAGTGAACGGCTGGGACTGGCGCCGGTATGCTGCGGCTGAAACCATTCCTGGATATTCAGGATGAGGGATACACGACCTATCTGAAAGGTATTGCCGACCTGATTGGCGCCATGCGCGGACACTCCCTCGTTTCAGCGCGGACCAACCTCTCGCCCACTCCACGTGACAGCATGGAAGGCGATGATTCTACAGTTCGATCGTTGCTGCAAAAAATCTTGTTTTCCGGAAGGATGGCCTGTCGCTGGCGCCTGAGGCGCTGGGCCATTTATCTTAGTAGAAGCGATGATTTCAGAAGATCTACGTGCAAAGGGAAACGACATGGCGACGAAGGTGGAACAGGCCGTTCAGCAAGACATGACCGCTGAGGTCGCAGAGTGGATCGAGGCGTTTGACGAGGTTGTTGCGCAGGATTGGGAGCAGGGAGCCGCTCTCCTCTCCGCTCTGCGCGCTCGCGCTCGCGAAGCTGGCGTGCCCGCCGTAGGAGAGGTCGTCACGCCCTATGTGAACACTATCCCCAAACACGACGAAGTTCCATATCCCGGTGACCGTCGCTTGGAGCGGCGCATCGAAGCTCTACTGCGCTGGAATGCGATGGCGATGGTGCATGGGCAAAACAAGAACGACGCTGGAATCGGCGGCCATATCTCCACCTATTCCTCGCTGGCGACGCTGCTGGAAGTCGGCTTTAACCACTTCTTTAAAGCCCGGTATGGAGATCAACCCGGGGACTTGATCTACTTTCAGGGCCATGCATCTCCCGGAGTCTACGCGAGGGCGTATTTAGAAGGCCGCATCGACGC
>JAJZDO010000898.1 GCA_021805955.1 Acidobacteriota bacterium | reverse complement strand
CGCATCATTCTCGCCCTGGTTGCGTTGGCTGTCATCTGGGGCAGCACATGGATGGCGATCCGCGTTCTTGTCATTGCTGTCCCGCCGATGCACAGCGCATCGTTGCGTTTCTTGCTGGCTTCACTGGTTTTGCTGCCATTCATCCAATGGAAACGATTGCCCTGGCCAACGGGTCGCGGACTTCGCGCGACAATTCTTTTGAGCCTCAGCATGATTGCCGTTCCTTCGGCACTGACATTCTGGTCGGAGCAGCGCCTTTCTTCCGGCCTGACCGCATTGATCTTCGGCGCGATGCCTCTGATGACTGCATGTCTAACTCCGTGGATGGCTGGCCGGAGCGTGCCGCGGCGGGCATGGGAAGCCATGATCGTCGGGCTGGGCGGGCTGGGGTTGGTCATGTCCGGCGCCATCTCGACTTCGTTATGGCAGGCGCTGGGCGCTATCGCCGTATTGCTGGCGGTGTTGCTGTACGCCGCCTCCTCGGTCTACGCAAAAGAAGCGCTCTTCGGAGTGCATCCGTTCGTAAGCACATCGATTCAATTTTTCCTGGGAGGAATCTGGCTCGCGCTGGCCAGCCTGATTTTCGAACGGGGACACATTTCCACGTGGAGTGGGCAAGCCATCGTCGCACTGGTCTTCCTGAGCATTTTTGCCAGTGCACTGAGTTTCACTCTGTATTATTGGCTGCTGCAGCGGATTGAGGCCTACCAGCTAACGAGTCTCCAACTCGTTGTTCCCGTTCTTGCGGTAGCCGAAGGAGCGTTGTTCATGATGGAGCCGGTGCCGTGGAACATGATCGCTGGCGCCGCTGTGGTGCTGGGGAGCATCGTCTTTGTAATGCGGGCACATCGCGGCGATGAGCGGGAAATTGAACTTCGGCTCGCTAAGAATCCGCCGCCTAACGCTACGAAATAGTTTCTTTTCGACCCGACTGCCAGCTGGCATACGCGGCATCGAGTACGCGCTGATTTTTCAAGCCGTCTTCGCCTGGCGCCAGATACTGACCGCGTCCTTCGATGGCGTCACTGAAGCTATCCAGCATTTGGCAGTAAGCATCCGCGTTCGTCACCTGCTGGCTGTCAAGCACCTTGCCGCTCTGCATGAGTTGAACGTCGACCATTCCGGTGACCGTCAGACCGTTTTCGCTGCGGATCACGCCGGTTTCGCCGACGATTTCGACAAGCGATCGGTACGGAGAGCGAAAACTGACCAGGATGGATCCAATGGTTCCACTGCGAAAATCCATTGCGAAGGCCGAGCTTGCCTCCACGCCTCCAGACTCTGCGTCGCGATGGGCGACGGTGGTCACCGCTGTGACATCGTCCTGAAGTATGTATCGCAGCGTGTCCAGACAATGAATGCCGACGTCTCCGATGGGGCCGCCGCGGGCCAGGGAAGGGTCGTAGATCCAGGCGCGTTGACTTTCCGCACTCTGAAAGTAAAAATGACCCGTGGCGAAAATTGGCTTGCCGATTCTGCCCGCTTTCACCCAGTCGCGTATTACGTTGACGCTGCGGTTGTAACGAAAGCACTGTGCCACTCCGAACTGCACGTTGGCTTTTCGGGCAGCCGCCAGCATCTGTTCCACTTCTTCAGCATTCATGGCCAAGGGTTTTTCACACAGCACCGGCTTCTTGTGATCGAACGCCAGCAAGCTGTCTCGCATGTGGCATGCGTCCGGTGAAGCGACAAATATGGCGTCTATTTCTGGAGAAGCACACAACTCTCTAGCGGTCGCGAACATGATTTCGATGCCATAATCGCGGGCATCCGCTTTCGCCTTATCGAGGTTTCTTCGCCAGATGCCGATCAGTTGTGAGGTCTTTGCGCCGGCAAACGCAGGCACAAGCCGTTTTACGCCATGCAATCCAAAACCTAGAATGCCGTAGCGAACCATACACGCCTCTCAATTGTTTTTGTAGGATTCCAGCTTCGCCGTCCACAACAGGAAGCGGAGCAAATTGCCCTTTTCCGTGAAGAAAAAATTCCAGAAGATGCGTGCATCGATGGTTCCGGCAGGAATGCCGGAATAAGTCTCGATCCGCCAGCGCAGATAAGGACTACGCCAGGGACGCAACCAATGTCCGCGCAGCGCATACCAGCCGAATCGAAAAGGAGCCAGGAATCTTTGCATGATGTCGAGTGCAGGCTCATAACTTCGCTACTGTTTGTTGCCCTTCAATATCCAATAGGCTGGCTACGCGGTCACTTCGGCAGAGGACTCTTCTGTCTCTCGAAAGACATTGCCGATGCGGCGAATTTTTGCGCCGACGCCGCGCAGCTTCTCTTCGATCCTCTCATAGCCGCGATCGATGTGGTACACGCGATCAATGATAGTTTCGCCCTCCGCGACCAAAGCGGCCAATACCAGCGATGCAGACGCGCGCAAGTCTGACGCCATCACGGCAGCCGCGGACAACGGTGCCTTGCCGACAACCGCGGCTGTGCGGCCTTCCACTCGGATGTTCGCGCCCATGCGGATCAGTTCCTGCACGTGCATAAAGCGGTTCTCAAAAATGTTTTCCGTTACCAGCGACGTTCCTTCTGCCTGCGTTGCCAGCGCCATAAATTGTGCCTGCATATCGGTAGGGAAGCCGGGGTACTCTTCCGTCGAAATATTCGCGCTGTGCAGCGCATCCGCGGCGCGGACACGGATGGAGTCGGCACTTACTTCGCACTGCACGCCAACCTCTCTCAGCTTTTCAATGACGGAGGAAAGATGCGCTGGATTGCAGGCCGTCAATGTAAGCTCGCCACCGGTAATCGCCGCTGCAATGAGAAACGTACCCGCTTCGATGCGGTCAGGATGGATGCGATGTTTGGCTCCATACAATCTTTCGGCGCCTTGCACGCGAATTGTCGCTGTGCCTGCACCTTCAATCCGCGCGCCCATGGCAGACAGCAATTTTGCCAGGTCGGTGACTTCCGGCTCGCGCGCGCAGTTTTCCAGGCACGTCTCGCCTTTGGCCAGCGCGGCGGCCATTAGTATATCCTCGGTGCCGGTCACCGTAATTTTGTCGAAGACGATGTGGGTGCCGTGCAGCCGTTTGGAGCGCGCTTCCAGATAGCCGTGTTCCTGGGTGATCTCCGCGCCCATCGCCTGCAGCGCCTTGATGTGCAGATCGATTGGCCGGCCTCCAATGGCGCAGCCGCCGGGCATCGCGACGCGAGCCATGCCGGTACGGGCCACCAGCGGACCCAGAACCAGCGAGGACGCGCGCATGGTTTTGACGATTTCATACTTCGCTACGGGATCGAGGAAAGCACAGCGAATGCGTGTGCGGTGGTGGGCGCGGCCATATCCTAATTCGACCTCCGCACCCATGGAGACGAGCAGCTTGCGTTCTGTCTCAATGTCGCGCACGTCTGGAATATTTTCCAGCGTCACCTCATCTTCTGTCAGGATGGCGGCAGCCATACATGGAAGCGCGGAGTTTTTGGCTCCGCTAATGCGGATAGTGCCTCGAAGCGGTATTCCACCGCGAATGACAAACTTATCCATGGAATCATCTAACCACGCAATTGGATTTTTCGCGGTGCAGGGTATCAGCAACGTCAACGTATGCTGGAGGGCTAGAGTTCAAGCCTTGTGTCTTCAATGGCGCGGCGGACATTTCCATCCGACTTCGTCAGCCTGCGGACGGCCTCCTGTTTGTCGACCCCAGCTTTCAGCATCACCAATGCGATGGGCACGCTTTTCCCCGACGCCTTCATGGTGCGAATGGCCGTCTCCTGGTCGACATTGCAAGCCTGTTTCAGGATGCGGAGTCCGCGCTCAACCAGCTTGGAATTTTTCATGTGCACGTTGACCATCAGGTTTTCATACACATAGCCAAGACGAGTCATAGCGCCGGTCGTGATCATGTTCAGAATCATTTTTTGCGCGGAGCCTGCCTTCATGCGTGTGGAACCTAGCACCACTTCGGGCCCAACTTCAGCCACAATGGTCACATCGGCAACGGTTGTCAACTCCGAGTTGTAATTGCAGGTGACGGCTGCGGTCTTCGAGCCTCGTCCCCGAGCATACTCAAGCGCCGCGACCACATAGGGCGTGCGACCGCTGGCGGAAATACCAATCACAATGTCTTTGCGGGTGGGGCGGCGACGAGCGATATCCCGCTGGCCCAACTCCCGAGAGTCCTCATTCGCTTCCATAGAGGACGCGAGCGCCTTCGGTCCTCCCGCCATGACGTACTGCACGGTCTGCGGCAAGGTTGAATACGTGGGTGGAATTTCCGATGCGTCGAGAGCGGCAATGCGCCCACTGGAGCCGGCACCAACGTATATCAATCGGCCGCCGTCGCGCAAACATCGGGCCACGTTGTCGATCACAGTGGCAATCTCCGGGAGAGCGCGCTTGATGGCGGCTGCTATTTTGCCGTCTTCATGATTTATGATGCGTGCGATCTCAAGAGCGGACTTGGTATCAAAGCCCTGCGACGCCTGGTTCGCGCTCTCCGTCGTCAGGGACCCTAAGTGCGAGATCGAATCTTTTCCGTAGTTTTCAGCGCGTGTGGTTGGTGTGTCGATCGTGTTAATTTCATTTCCCATAAGCTTCAAAAACCACCTCAGCCCGAATCTCTTGTCTCGATTGTATCGCCTTGCATATCCGAAATACAGCAGCTATTCCGAGCCGGTGGCGGGAGAAGGATTCAAGGCCACACCCCAGCCCAGTTCCTGCATCAGGGCATCATGAAACTGTGGCCGAATGGCCTTGATTTTTTCGGAGGCCACCGCATCGGGATGTCCTGGATAGGTGCGGTTGGTCAACAGGACAACGGCCAAATCCTTCTCAAAATCGATCCACAGAGAAGTTCCTGTGTAGCCAAGATGGCCGACGGAGTGGGCGCTGAAAAATTTCCCCGAAGAGGACGGCGCGGTAGGTGTATCCCAGCCCAAAGCCCAACCGGAAGATGAGGGCATCTTTTGTCGCGCGGTGAACAATGAAACCGTCTCCGGACGAAACACGTTGAAACCGCGATGCAGCAGACAGTCTGCCAGGCATAGTATGTCTGCGACGTTCGAGAACACTCCTGCGTGCCCGCTGACACCGTCTAACATCCAACAATTGCCGTCGTGAACTTCGCCCTGTAGCACGCGATGACGGAAATTGTCTGCATCCGCTGTAGGCGGAATGACCGGCTTAAGTTCCGATGGAGGGCAATAATAGGTAGAGTTCATTCTTAGCGGAGCGAAGACTTCTCGGCGGCAAAAGCTGTCCAATTTCTCGCCAGCAATCGTCTCCAGCAGGTGTCCAAGGATGATGAACCCTATATCCGAGTAGACGGCCTGGGTTCCTGGGACTGTTCCGAGCGGCATGTGAAGACAGGCTTCCAGAAGTTCGGATGCAGTGCGGCATTGTCTGTACAAAGGCGCGTACGCCGGCAGGCTAGAACAATGTGCCAGAAGCATCCGCGCCGTAATTTGCCTCTTCAGGCCGGAGAGGGATCCGGCATCGCAATCAATCGCGACGAAGGCCGGAATTCGCCGGCCCACTGGTTCATCCAGGTTCAGCAGGCCACGTTCCCAAAGCAGCATTGCCATGGCCGTGGTTGCCATCGCCTTGCTCACGCTCGCCATATCGAATATCGTATCCGGCTGCACCAGCGGGGAATCCGACTGATAGGTGAAACTGCCCATCGACTCGATCACAAGTCGTTCGCCATGGTACAAGACTCCGAAGGCTGCTCCTGGAAATACGCGTTGGGCAATTGCATCTGCGAGTACAGAAGTTGCAATAGGGAAACGGGACATAAAGAGAAAGGATCCTGCCTTCAACCTAGACTAGCAGTTTTAGGTACAAAGCGACTGATAAGAGAAAGGTTGGCGCCTTTCAAATTAACATTACAGAATACATGTTATCGGACGTAATAACTACGCATCCTTGTGATCTGACTGAGAACATCCTCTCATGCAGATGATGACCGCACAGTCGGCGACATGCTGGTCGCTTCACCACATACAATGACTGGAACGCCTTCGCTTCAATTGAGGAGCCATGAAACAAGCCGTCAAAGCAATGCTGCTGTCGCCGACAATGAAGAACTTTGTCGACAAGGTTGAGGCGGCAGTTCCGCTCGTTCGCAAGTGGCACCGCTTCGAGTACGAACAACATTTCATGCGCGTTGCAGCGTGGGAACGGCTCTTTTCCGGCGTTTACCCTTCGTTCGCCGCAGCCAATGCTGCCATCCCCGCAGGTCGCAACAATAGCTATGACAATCCAGATTCGGCAACTTTCCTGGGCCACAAAAGCTCGATTCGCTCCAGCGATTATCCGGTCTTGTTCTGGCTTGAGAGGCTGCTGCCGCAAAATCCACGCCTTTTCGATTTTGGCGGTTATCTCGGCATCTCCTATTATTCGTTTCAAAAGCTTCTGGATTATCCGGCGAACCTGCAATGGACAATCTATGATGTGCCAGCGATCGCTAACGCAGGGGCCAAACTGGCCGAAGAGAAAGATGCCCGGCGTCAGCTTTCCTTCACCACGTCTCTGGAGCGCGCACAGGAGTTCCCTCTTTTTCTCTCTTTTGGATCGCTACAGTTTCCAGAATCGACCTTCGCGGAAATTTTCCGCAAGCTTCCAACACCGACGCCGCATGTGCTGATCAATAAGCTGCCCTTTACAGATCGCGAGACTTTCTACACCCTGCACAATATGGGACCGGCGCTGACTCCTTACCGCATCGCCAATCGCAATGACTTCCTGC
>JAJZDO010000826.1 GCA_021805955.1 Acidobacteriota bacterium | reverse complement strand
CAACACTTCGATCCGTTCAAAGTCGGAGAGTACACCTGCCTGCTTTTCCGCCATGATTTTCTCCTGACAGATGACTATATCGCTCCTGCGCGCCCAATGCATGAGTCTATTTGCGCCAATCTCCGCAGTGTTCTATGCTGAGCAGGCTTTGCTTCTTTGCCTATGACTGCGAACAGCCCCCACCCGCCCAGCGATTTACTGCCAAACGTGCTTCCGGCCGCGATGGAGCCGGCCAGCGAGCGCTGTCAGGCGAATGCAACCGCCATGCGCTCCTTGCTGGCGGCGTTCGAAGCCGAGCGGGCAATCATCCGGCAGGGCGGCGGCGCTAAGGCCGTCGAAGCGCAACACGCGAAGAATCGTCTGACCGTCCGCGAGCGTTTGGAGTTACTCCTCGATCCTGGCATGGAGTTTCACGAACTCAGCATCTACGCCGCGCACGGTATGTATGCCGACTATGGCGGCGCGCCCGCTGCCGGAGTTGTTACCGGCGTTGGTCGCGTCGCAGGACGCCTGGTGATGATCATCGCCAACGACGCCACGGTGAAGGCTGGCGCATTTTTCCCCATGACGGCCAAGAAGGTGCTGCGCGCGCAGCACATTGCCATGGAGAATCACATCCCGACGCTGTACCTGGTGGATTCGGCGGGGGTCTTTCTGCCGCTGCAGGAAGATGTTTTTCCCGATCAGGACGATTTTGGCCGCGTCTTTCGCAACAACGCCGTGATGTCGGCGCGCGGCATTCCGCAGATGACCGCCATCATGGGCATGTGCGTTGCCGGAGGCGCGTATCTGCCGGTGATGACGGACCACGTGTTGATGACCGAGGGCAGCGGATTGTTTCTTGCCGGCCCGGCGCTGGTGCAGGCCGCGATCGGCCAGAAAGTTTCCGCCGAGGAGCTGGGCGGCGCCGCGATGCACGCGGAAATCTCCGGCACCGTCGACTTCAAGGAGCCGAACGATCCTCTCTGCATCGCTCGCCTGCGCTCGCTGGTCGCGCGACTCGGGCATCCCGCACCCGCGCCCTTCGATCGCATTGCCTATGACGATGCTACCGACGCGCCAAAATATTCCGCCGAAGATCTGCTCGGCATTCTCAACCCCGATCCCGCCGCCGTGACGCACAGCTACGATATGCACGCGATCCTTGCGCGCATCGTGGATGGTTCGCGGTTTGACGAGTACAAGCCGGACTACGGCCCTACGCTGCTCTGCGGGTATGCGCGCGTCGCCGGTTTTGCCGTCGGCATCGTCGCCAATCAGAAATCGCGCCAAATGCAGACCAGCCAGACGGGCGAGAAGCACATGGAATTTGGCGGCGTCATCTATCCCGATTCCGCCGACAAGGCCGCGCGCTTCATCATGGATTGCAATCAGAACCTGATTCCGTTGATTTTTCTGCACGATGTGAACGGATTTATGGTGGGTCGCGATGCGGAATGGAGCGGCATCATTCGCTCCGGCGCGAAGATGGTGTCCGCCGTGTCGAACAGCGTGGTGCCGAAAATCTCCGTCATCGTCGGCGGTTCCTTCGGAGCAGGGAACTACGCCATGTGCGGCAAGGCCTACGATCCGCGATTTATCTTCGCGTGGCCGACGGCAAAGTATGCCGTGATGAGCGGAGCCTCCGCCGCCAACACCTTGGTGGAGATCAGAATCAAGCAGTTGGAACGTAGTGGTCACGCGCTCAGCGATGCGGAAAAGAAGGAGTTGTTCGACTCGACCAAAGCTGCCTACGACGAGCAGACCGATCCGCGTTACGCAGCCGCGCGTCTCTGGGTGGATGCGATCATCGATCCCAGAAAAACCCGCGACGTACTGGCGATGGCCCTGGAAGCGGCTGCGCTGAACCCGGAAGTCCCGCGCTTCCATCCTGGCATCCTACAAACCTGACTGCGTGGACGGAGATACATCCCACCATGAACCGCCGAGAATTTCTGTCGTCATCATTAGCCGCGGCGCTCGCAGGCAGTTCAATCCGCAGTATGTCCCAGAGGGGCTCCGGTTCTGTGCCCAATTCGCCGAGGCGCATTCTTTACGTGATGGCGGACCTGACAGAAACGAATCCCGCCAGGCAGCGCACTCTGGTGGACACGCTTGGTTCCAGCGGATTCAACGTGCTGATTCTGTCATTTCTCGAGGCAAGCATGGGGGGCGGAAAGCTCAGCCTTCTCTACAACGACAACGCCGTGGCTTCCTTGGCCCCGCGGGTTCCAGCACTGCTGGCGCAGTTGCGCGCCGGTTTCGCCGTCCGGAAGCGGATTCAAATCTCCATTGGCGGCTGGGGGCATACGCCAACCTTTGGGGCGATCCGCAGCGTTGGCGTGCCTGCGTTTGTGCGTCAGTTGACGGAAGAAATCATCGCGCCGCTCGGACTGGACGGAATCGACATTGATTTGGAGCCGCAGCAAGGCGGACTGGAAAACTGGATAGGCGTGCATCGAGATTATGGAAAAACGATTGTAGATCTGACTAATGAATATAAGCGCGTGCATCCCACGCACCTGGTGACCCACGCGCCTATTTCTCCCGTGGCAGCGGAAATGTATGTCAAGGCCATGTCCGTCGAGGGGCGGAAAATCAGCCTGCTCGAAGGCACACGCACGCCGCGGGGGAACAATGTCGACTGGCTGAACGTGCAATTCTATGAAGGCGGCGTTGTCGTGGAGGGCACTATCGCCGACTATTATCGAACCCAGCTGGCCGGTCCATTGTCGACGACGTCCGACCAGTTCGGAATTTCGCAGCCGCTGCATTTTTTGACTCCCACGTTTGAACCGCAGGCCAAGCAGCCTTTGGAATTTTGCCAGCAGACGATTGCCGCCATCAATCAATCGTGCGCAGACCTGCAGGCAGGCAAGCTGAACGGCGTGGCACTCTGGGATTATCGGCAGGTTGCGCCGGACATCAATGGCTGGTCTCGATGTTTGGAAGCGGCGTTTCCAGGATAATGTAAAACATGAACAATACCGTAAAAGTTATTGAATGCACGAGAGATGCATGGCAGGGATTTTCGAAGATCATTCCCGCCGAAGTGAAGGCCACCTATCTGCGAGAACTCATCGCAGCCGGGTTCCGGCACATCGATGCGGTCTCCTTCGTGTCGCCCAAAGCCGTGCCGCAGATGGCCGACTCCGAGCAGGTGCTGCGTCTGCTGCAGGCTCCTGAGGAGATCGAAATCATCGGCATCGTGGTCAACGAAAAGGGCGCCGAGCGCGCTGTCGCGACAGAGTCCGTCCGCACCCTCGGCTTTCCGTATTCTGTCTCACCCGGTTTCCTTGAGCGGAACCAACATCAGACGCCAGAAGAGTCTCTTGACGCGCTCGATGACATTGCAGAGGTGGCGTATCGCGCTGGGCTCGACCTGGTCGTCTACATCTCGATGGCCTTCGGCAATCCGTATGGCGATCCGTGGAGTCTGGATGAAGTCGTAGATGCCTGCGGGCTTCTGACGGAAATGGGCGTCGAGCAAATTTCTCTCGCCGACACGGTTGGCGTCGCTGGCCCGGAGCAGATTGGCTCGCTCGTATCCGCTGTGCTCGCAACCGACGATCGTGTGGAATTTGGCGTGCACTTGCACGCTCGCCCCGACGCGGTGGAGGCGAAAATCCTCGCCGCCTACAACGCAGGCTGTCGCCGATTCGATATGGCGCTCGCAGGGCTGGGTGGGTGCCCCTTTGCACAGGACGCGCTGGTCGGCAACATTGCGACGGAGCAGGCGCTCGCAGCACTTCGTGGCGCGGGTGCCCAGTTGCCACCGCTGGTCCCGCTGGAAGATATTCTCGCTCGCACGCGCCAGATTTCCGCCGAGTTTGGCCCGCCCATCCAGTAGCGGTATCGCGCGACGTTCACGCGAAGTCTATCGAAGCACGCGTGAACGTATGGCCCACAAATCTTACTAATGAAAGCAGGCATTTTGTCTGCATTGAGGCTGCGCAATAAACACGCTTTGCCGCCGCACGGCGTTCCTCCACGCCGCAGAATGCAAAATAGATGACGCAGGCCTCGTTCCCGGTTACCATGATTCGTTCCACCTGATGTTTTTATTGGGAGGGCTGCATGGCTTATCAAACGCTATACATCACAGAGAAGGAAGAAATCGTCACGATCACCTTCGACCGGTCCGAGCGCCGCAATGCGCTCACTCCGGACATGATCGAGGAACTCATCGCCACTCTCGACAATTTGCAGGACCGCAGTTCGGGTGTCCTCATCCTCACCGGGCGCGGACCCGCGTTTTGCGCCGGGCTCGATCTGGAACATCTCCAGTCCCTGATGAGCAAAACGCATTCCGAGCATAATGCGGACGCGGGTCGCATGGCGAGGTTGCTGCGCAGCCTGTATGACTTGCCGCTGCCGACCATTGCCGCCGTCAACGGACATGCCATCGCAGGGGGCATGGGGCTGGCGACTGTCTGCGATTTCACTCTGACGGTTCCTGAAGCCAAGTTCGGATATACCGAGGCCCGCATCGGGTTTGTGCCGGCCATCGTCACTGCTTTCCTCACCCTGCAGGTAGGAGAAAAACAGGCGCGCGACCTGTTGCTGACGGCGCGGCTGATCACGGCGGAAGAGGCGCTGCGGATGGGGTTGGTGAATGAAGTGGTGCGTGATATCAGCGTGATGGAGCGAGCCTGTCACCTGGCGCGCCAACTGCTGCGGAACAGCCCGGTATCCATGCGGGCGACCAAGCAATTGCTTTCCGCCCAGGTCAAAGACCGGCTCGATCGACAACTCCAGGCTGCTGTCGAAATGCATGCCACCGTGCGCAGTTCCGAGGATTTTCGCGAAGGCGTCTCCTCGTTTCTTGAACGGCGCTCTCCCAACTGGCCCTCCTGTAAGCGCGATAAGGACAACCACCATTCCACAGAGAAAAAAGCGTGAAAGAAATGCATTTCATCAGGAATGAAGCGATGAACGCCTCTGGCACGCCGTGGGCAACGATTGCAGCCGCACTGAATGCGAAAGCATCACAGCACGCGTTGGGAGATGGCCCGCGAACCGCGTTCGCAGGAAAAGTGGCTTATCATCAACAGGGCTAAGCGCAATGAGGATAGACGGCGATGTTTAAAAACGAAGAGGAATTAAAGGCGTATGTACTCGCTAATTACCCAGAGGTAACAGATCAAAGAATCGATCAATCTCATTGGGATTTGCTATGCAGCACGTGTAAGGTGGCTCGTGGTTTTCAAGTCATACGGCGCTACGTTGGTCGCACCAAAGACGAAAACTATGGCTCATTCTATGAAGATAACCAGGCTCCCGTCACCTATCTGTTTCGATGCCCTGCGTGCAAAGCGTTTAAACAGTGGATCGTTTATGAACTCAATTTCAAGTCAGGGCCGGGGCTCACTAAGAAACGCTTCAAAGTAACCTCAGTGCCGAGTGAGGGTTTGGAAGAAATTACTGAATTACCAGAAGAACCGGCGTCGTTGAGAATCGCCTACCGAGAGGCCATTCGTGCGATGGATGCAAACGCGAACATTGCGGCGGCGGCAATGTTTCGTAGAGCTGTGCAAGTGATCACCCGCGATATCCTAGGAACCACGAGGGGCGGTCTAGCAGGCGAGTTGCGAGATGTACAAGGGAAGATCTATAACGGCGCGACTATCTCCAGCAACTTCGCTTCCATAGGCTACGTATTAAAGGTAGCAGGGGACCAAGCCGCTCATCCAGACGAAGATCCCGACCTTCTTGATTTCACGCCGGAAGATGCAGCAGATTTACAGAGGATTTTCATGGAGCTAGTGAGCGAACTTTTCGTAATTCCCGCCGCTGCAAGGAAAGCTAAAGAGGATTTCCTTGCGCGCAGAAAGATTAGCGCTGAGCCAAAACTAAAAGCAGCTAAGCCCTCGCCTACTAGCTAGGCAGTCTTTGACTGGAGCCTTTGAATCATTGGCGACGCTATAGTGACGAGCGCCCCATAAACCCGCCCGAGTCGGTACAATCCGTCTCGCACATCAGCAAATCTTCTACAACACGGACGAATGACCAATAAGACTACAATTCGTGTGCGGTATGCGGAGACCGACCAGATGGGCGTGGTCTACTACGCGAATTTTCTGGTTTGGTTTGAAATTGGCCGGGTGGAATTGTTGCGCCAGCTCGGCTTCGATTACAAAACCATGGAAGTCGAAGACGACTGCTTTATTCCTGTGGTCGAAGTGAGCTGCCGCTACAAAGCGCCCGCCCGCTACGATGATGAACTCATCATCGAAACCCACGTGGCCGCGATGCGCGGAGCGGTCCTGAAATTTCGTTATCGCATCCTGCGCGTCCACGATCGGCAATTGCTTGCAGAAGGCGAAACCACGCACGTCGTTACCGATCGCGCGATGATCAAGCGCGCGCTGCCGGACAAGTATGTTCGGGCGCTCAGCGGCGGATAAAGTTCCTAAAGCGGATTTACAGTTCGTGGAGTTTTTGCGGGAGGAAGTCATTTTGACCCTTCGAACTTCGCTCAGGGCAGGCTCCGCACTGCGCAGTGAAGAACCCAGGAAGATATGCGCATCGTACACTCTGCGATCACCCTCTGGATTCTTCGCCTCGCTCAGAATGACTCATCTTTGTTTTGAATACATTCTCTGTACATTCGCCCTGATATGGAGTGACCCTGTCAACTCCTGCGAAACTGTGGGGGTTGTTTTTGTCGTTGTCGTTGCATTGGTCGTTTTCCGAGGACAGGGCGAGCAGCAGTCGGGGCAGATTTTAGCGACGATTGAT
>JAJZDO010000928.1 GCA_021805955.1 Acidobacteriota bacterium | reverse complement strand
GTGTTGAGAGTCATCCTGACTTCGCTGGCATTCGGATTGACCGCAAAGGTTTGAGATTGGGCAAGAGCGACGGGGCCGAGGACGGCGGCGAGCGCGAGCACAGCGAACGATTTCATTTCGTCTCCAAATTCAAGAAGTTGACTAACTGGAATAATTTTGGGGGCTTGTTTTCAGCCTGCGAATGCCTGTGCTGCGGGCTGTGTGACTCGCGTGAGTTTTGCCGTTACGCGCATAGCCCCAGGCCATATCCGCAGGCAGAAAGGAAGCACAGCGCGCGCGAGGGCATTGTTCATGCCATTGGCAGCCAGTTCCGCTATGCGCATCTGGGGCAGCATGGCGGTGCGGAGCTTTGCCTGAAATATCGGTGCTGATTCTCCGGCAAGATAGGCAGCGGCGGCACGGCGAGCCGTGTGCAGCGCGATCGAGATGCCATCGCCCGTAAACGATGGAATTACGGCAGCCTGATCCCCGATGCAGTAGAGTCCGTCCTCGGTTTCGCGGCGGATGTAGCCGTAGGGAATGTGCGCAATGGTGATGGGCTTGTCAAGCAGCGGTTGCGCACCCTCCAGCCGCATTGCGAGGTGAGGGCAGTCCTGTTTCATCTTTGCCAGAAGGCTCTCCCACCGAAGACCCGCGCGCGCAAAATACCGCCGTTGCACCACACAGCAAAAATTCGCCATGCCGTCTTCCACGGGCTGGATGCCGCCATAGCCGCCAGCGTAGAGCGTTAGCTCCGAAGCGTCCGCCAGATCTGCGGTTTGAGCGGCAGACAGTCGGAAGTACATCTTGAAGCCGACCCATTGATGACGATCTTTGGGGCGTCTGTGACCTCGCAGATCGTGTTTGCCTGTGGCGAGAAATGCCGTCGGAGCCTTGTACGTTGTCCCGTCGTCAAGCGTAGCCTGCCAGTGGTTGTCGGCTGTCCGGCTCAGCGATTCGACACTGCGCCCGCACTCAACGCGGACTCCCGCGCTGATCGCCTCGGCGATCAGCGCGGTGTCGAGAGTCTTGCGCGTTAGGGACTTTGCCGGAAACGGCAGCGGGGCCGTCGCAGCGCGCCTTGTCGTGGCGAGTCGAACGTAGTCGATCGGCACGGCTCCCAGAGACGCGGCATCAATGCCAAGCAGATGCAGATCCTCCAGGGCCTCGCCGCTCAGAAACTCTCCACAAACCTTATGGCGGGGCGCTGGTTCGCGTTCAATCATCGTGACGCTGCGCCCCTTGCGAGCCAGGGCTATTGAGGCTGCGCAGCCTGCCACGCCACCACCAATCATCAGAACTTCGTCGTGCAAAGTATTGCTCCTAATCCATTGTGTGCACAATCGGCGAATCGTGCGAATTCTTATTTGTAATAGACTCTGAAAAAGCCAATTGGAAAATCATTCTGAATGAATCGTCATCTGCGTGCTGGTCTTTCTATGGTTGGTTATGTGCAGAGTGATCGTGCGAAAAATTGGCCGCTCTGATACGACGAATCAAAAATCAGTTGCGACGCGTGGTGAGTTCGTGCCAGTTGAAGCCGAGATCAACAACCAGCAAAGATGCAAGAGTGAATGCGATCACGCCAACTGCGGACAGCACATCGCCAAGATGGCTCCAGTAGGCGGGCACCAGATTAAATACACGGCTTGAGACAAAGGTAAACGTAACCGCGTAGGAGCGAGCCATCCACTGTTGGTGCACAGCGATTTGGCGGTTGCGCGCAGTGATGAAAGCAGCGATGGTGCAGACCATCCACGCCGCAGCCTGCATGGATGTCCCCGGAAGTCCCGGACGCCCCCAGGCGAGAGCGATGCCGGTAAACGAACCGACAAAAACAGAAATCACATAGATGCGACCGAGTGCGCGATGTAGCGTGAGATGACGCTGGCGAATCCGCGAGGAGAAATTGACAGGACCGATCAAGAGCGCAAATATCCCAGCGAGCGTATGCGGGATCAGCAGATGCCGGTCAGCGATCACCTGCAAGCGATAGGCGTGATACATCGGGTAATCGGTGATAAGAAGGACTTCTGAAGTGATGAAGACGAAGAGCGTCGTAAGGCCAATGCTTGCCCACAGTATGATCTTGAATCTGGAACCCGCAGATTTGGACGAGAGCAGTGTGGAAGTTGGCATTATCGGTTTCCCTTGTAGTTAGACGATATCCGTTGCATCCGTGCTCGGACAGGGGTAACAATCTTTGCTTGTCGATGCATCTCTGCCAAAATTGCGGTCCTCACTTCCATCGCCCCACACACAGTCTTCCCGGACGCCAGCGCTCCACCGTTGTTGCGATTCGCGGCACATCTGCCGCAGTCAGCAGTCGCATCCAATCTTCATCCACAAAGGCGCGTCGAAACGACACGGGACCATCGTGACGCACAAACCGATGCCAGCCTGCCATCTTCTCCACCCACTGAAAGAGTCGGCAGTTCCTCTCGGAACGCTCCAGATCATTGATAAACCAACCCACTCGCGCAGTCACCTCCATCCACCGGAGCAGCGCGATAATCTCTTCATCCTCCAGATGATGCGCCATCAGCGAGCTGACGACAATATCCACGGGAGTCTTCGGGCGAAACTCCAAAGCGTTTCCCGTCAGCCACTCAATTCCAAGATCTTTCGGTGTCGCCGCCGCTGCCACTTTCGCTGCATAGGGATTCAAGTCGATGCCTGTCAGTTGCACAGCGACACCGCGCTTCCCTGCCCAGTCGGCAATCTTCCGCAGCAGATCGCCACCACCGCAACCCACATCGAGAACATGCACCGGACCATCCATATCCTGTGGCATCCGATTCAACCAGGCCAATGTTGGCCGATAACCCCACAGCCAGCGGTTGATCTCTTCCAGGCTGCGCAAGCACTCACGAAAATCCTCATAGCTGCACTCGCCATCCATCAGCTCAGGCAACTCGCGCGGAGAAACCCGCTCACTGAAATCGATCTCTGCACTAGACCACATGGAAGCGCATCGTCTCCGCTGTCAGTCCCGGGCCAAACGACATCGCACACCCGTGCTGCCCTGACTGTGCCTGCTGCATCATCCGTTGCAGCACAAACATCACCGTAGCCGACGACATATTGCCGAAGCGCGACAGCACCTCCCGCGATGCCGTCAGCGCGTTGACCGGCAGTTCCAACCCTCGTTCGACCGCATCCAGGATCGACCGTCCGCCCGGATGCACCGCCCATAGATCGATGCTGTCTCGCTCACGCATCAGTTCGTCGTCATGCAAGGTTCGGCTCAACTCCGCCGGCACCTGCCCGGAGAGCAGCATGTCAAATCCCAGTCCACGGATCTTCCACGTAATCAACTCTCTCGTACCTGGCACCATCACGGCTCGAAAACTGTCCAGCGCCAGACCCTGCTCGCGAGCGGTTATCAGGCTTGCTGCCGCGCCATCGGCAAACACCAGGAAGGAGAGTACCTGCTCCAGATCCTGCGTCTCCTGAAAGTGAAGTGTGCACAGCTCCAGGTTGACCATCAGTACGCCAGCCTTCGGATCGGAACGCACAATATGCCGCGCCACCTTCAGCGCATTGATCGCAGCATAGCATCCCATAAATCCAATCATCGTGCGCTCCACGCTTGACGAAAGACCAAGGTGGTCGACAATCTCAAAATCCAGACCCGGCGCGTACAGGCCCGTGCAACAGGTCACCAGAACATGCGTAATTCCAGCGCGTTCCTGCTCATCGAGCGCGAGGTTGTCGACCGCCTTTCGCATCAGCACCGGAGCGTACTGCTCAAACAGCTCCATGCGCCGCGAGGTATTCGGAAAGCTGCCCAGCCGATAAAGCTCCGTCGCATCCTGTGACGAAAAAGAACCCCGGCCTTTCTGCGTATTGAGAAAGGAATATCGATGATCGATTTCTGCGCGGCTCGCCATCCGGCGAAACACCGCGCGCAGCCTCAGGTCGGCAAGCATCTCCTCCGCAAAGACCACAAACAGATCATGCACATCATGCTCGGGTACGGCCGTGGCGACGCGATTCAGATAAGACATGGTCATGAGCAGCAGGCCCTCAGCCCCGTGAACGAGCATTGCATGTTGCGTGCGTTTGGAAATTTCCGGACCACAAAAAGATGACCACTCGAAAGCTGTTCCCCACTCAAGGGAACAGGCTGGTTATCCTCAACACAACGGATATCCCATAAGACGAAATCTCTGCCGGTTTGATAGCGCCAGGCAGGAAGCGGATTGGATGACAATATTTTCATAGAGAGTCGCCGACGCATCTGGGGTCAGCTTCATTCTTCACATACCAGAGAGGGACTCGCCATCGTTCGCTTAACTTCACTTTTGTGCAATGGAACTCACCCGGCAACAGCTTTCCTTGTGTGTTCCTCCACCAGTGGCCAGAATGGATGATTTTGGTACGACGAAAAACTCGGCGCACCCACTTGGATGATGGTAAGCCAGGACAAGGTTCAAGAATAGCCGGTATCGATCACCGAGCCGCCCAAAACCCCGGATGAAGCCGTCTCACGCCGGGTGAAGCCGTCTGGGGACTGAGGTTCACCCACCTTTGATCTCCGTCTGGCCCCACACCGCTCGCCTCGCACTTGGCGGAGTGCTCCGCGATGCGTAGAATTCCCCGCAGGACCAAGTTCATTCACACCATGCATCCGTAATTCTTCAGGAGGACCACCGGCATGAACCACAGGCGAAAGCTTTCTACGGCAAGGATTTTGGCCATCCATATCTCCATCCTGTTTGCAATGCTGTCTCTCGGCGCACACGCCGCCCACGCTCAGGACTGGGCCAAAGCCAAGCTCAATAAGAGTCCTCGCCATCAGGAATGGGTCACCATCCCTTACGACCATCGCAAGCTTCAGGCCTACATCGTCTATCCGGAGATCAGCCACAAAGCCCCCGTCGTCCTCATCGTCCATGAAATCTTTGGCCTCTCGGACTGGGCGCGCAGCATGGCCGACGATCTTGCCGCGCAGGGCTACATCGCCATCGTTCCCGACCTGCTCAGCGAACACGGCCCACACGGCGGTGGCAGCAGCGACTTTCCTGACATGGATTCAACCGTGAAAGCAGTCTTTCAGCTTGATCCTCGTCAGGTGATGTCCGACCTCAGCGCCACGGCCGACTACGCTCTCAAGCAGCCCGCGGCCAACGGCAAGCTCGCCGTCGCAGGATTTTGCTGGGGCGGCGGCAAAGCCTTTGAATACGCCACGCTCCACAAGCATCTCAACGCAGCCTTTGTCTTCTACGGAACGCCACCCGTCAAAGAAGCCATGTCCGCCATCTCCGCTCCGGTTTATGGCTTCTACGCTGGCGATGATGCGCGCGTCACGTCCACCGTTCCCTCCACAACCGCCGACATGCAAGCCGCGGACAAAGTCTATCGTCCCGTCGTCTATGCCGGTGCCGGCCATGGATTCATGCGCGCAGGCGAGGCTCCCGATGCCAGTCCCGCCAACAGGAAAGCACGCGACGACGCCTGGGCGCGCTTCCTGCGGCTGCTCGGCAAGATGTAATCGCAAATTCGACAGAATGGTATACTCGTAGTGCGAGCCTGCGGCACCTGAGCGAGACAACCGCAGGCACATCGCAAACGTGGGCACACTCTGGAGGAGCACCATCGCATTCGATAAGCGTTCTGCAAAACAGATGATCCGGATCAACGAGCGCATTCGGGCGCGCGAGATTCGCGTAATTGACGAACATGGAGAGCAACTCGGCATTCTCCCGCCCTTTGAGGCGCTCAAGATGGCCCGAGATCGCGGACTGGACCTGGTTGAAGTCTCTCCCAACGCAGTCCCGCCCGTCTGCCGCATTCAGGACTACGGCCGCTTCCTCTACGAGAAGGACAAGAGCGAAAACGCCGCGCGCAAAAAGCAGAAGGTCATTGTCGTCAAGGAAGTCAAGTTCTCCGTCACCGTGGATGAGCATGACTACCAGACCAAGAAAAATCAGTGCGTGAGATTCCTCAACGAAGGCGACAAGGTCAAGGCCAGCCTGCGTTTCCGTGGCCGCCAGATGTCGCATCGCGAGCTTGGCTACAACATCATCAATCGCCTGATCACCGACATCGGCGAAGCTGGCATCGTCGAGTTCATGCCGCGCATGGAAGGAACCACACTCCACGCCATCCTTGCTCCGTCAAAGAAAGTCGAGCAGCCCAAGCCAAAACCTGCGGCCACTCCGACTCCGGTCAATGCTTCGGCGGACGCCAATCAGACCACCAGCGTCTGATTCCCCGCCCTGCGGCAGTGATCACCAAATATCCGAGCTGTTTTTCTGCGCCATCACCGTGGAAAGATCGCTCGGATTTTTGCTGCTCGCGTGTATGCTGACCGCATGAGAAAATCTGCTGTCTGCCTGTGCTTGCTTGCGTCGCTGGTCGCCGCAGCCCGGCCCCATCCCATCCAAACCAATCCGGTGACCACCAGCGCCCTGAAGTTTCCCACCACCGACGACCTGCTGCATCTCCGTACCATGAGTGCCGCCGAGTTGAGTCCGGACGGTCGCACAGTGCTTTTCAGCATCTCCGACGCCACAGCCGATGGCGGACTTAGCCACTTCTGGCTTACCCCTACGGACTCTAGCACCGCCCCCCGCCAGATCACGTTCACGCCCGGAAAAGAAAAATCCGGCGAAAGCCGCGCCGCCTGGTCGCCCGACGGAAAATTCATTCTCTTTCTCGCGCATCGCGGCCAGCAGACCCAGCTTTTTCGTCTCTCCCTGCTCGGCGGTGAAGCAATCCCCTACGCGCTCAAAACTCTTCG
>JAJZDO010000155.1 GCA_021805955.1 Acidobacteriota bacterium | reverse complement strand
TGCAGCTGGCGTCATCGCGGGATCTTGCATGGGCAGCGTACCGGGCAGAAACTTCGTCACGGGCAGCGATCCCAGAACGGCAATATGCAGCCGGCGTTCCAGCTCCTCGCTGTTCAGCGCGGTGTTATCCAGCGCATCCATCAAAAAGACGCCGCTGATGGCAAGCAACCCGGAAAGCATCAAAGCAATCAGAGCGTTCAACCCGGTATGAGGGAAAGACGGGTACAGCGCCGGACGGGCCTGGTCCGCAAGCCGAATCGAGTTGCTTTGGAAGTTCGCGTTGATTTCAGATTCGTTGATTCGCTTGATCAGCTCTTCGTAGAGCGTCTTGTCCGTGTCCGCTTCCTGCTTGAGGGATTGGTACTGGAAAGACCGCGCATTCATTTGGTCGAACTCGGCCTTCGATTTCGCTACCGCATCCTTGAGCAGTGCTTCGCGGTTCACAGCCTCCCGATACTGCACAGCCACCCGTTGCGCGATGTTTTCGCGCAATGCATTCATTTGCCGCTGAAGTTCCGCTACCTGGTCAGCCGCTTTCTTATATCCAGGATGGGTCGTCCCATATTGTGCCTTCGCCGTTGCAAATCGCTCATTCGCGATATCCAGGCGCGCGGCAAGCTCACGCAATTGCTTTCCCTCATCCGATGCCTCAGCCGCAGCCAGGGAGCCCTCTTTGATGGCGTTATAGGCCGCCTCTTTCTGGACGCGGTCTGCCTGGGCCGTAGTCAAATCCGTGTTCAGTTGCAAAAGTTGTGCTGAGATAATGCTGGTTTTTTGTTCGGGATCGATAACATCGAGATCTTTCTCAAATGCGGCAAGCGCCGCGGAGGAACGCTCCATCTTGGCCTTGAGTTCTTCGATCTGCTTGGACATGTATGCCGACAAATCGGCGGCCGCGCGGAATCGAATATCAAAGGTGTGCGCAATATAGCTCTTTACGATTGCGTTCGCGATGTCCGCTGAAAGCTGCGGATCCGGGGAACTGTAGCTGATGAGCAGAATAAGAGAGTTTGGAGGATGGGTAACCGTGAGCTTCTTGAGGACAATTGGAGCATCTTCAACCCGTGAAAGCGGTAGACCTTTACCTAGTCTTTTCACCGCGTCATTGGGTATATGAAACTGCTGTACAACGGGACGCAGGACAGCATCGGATTGGATCAGCTTTTCCTGAGTCACCAGAAATTGCTCCACATCGTCCGAACTTGCCATGGAATTGTTCGATTTCTCTCCCAAAACTCCAGAAGGCAATCTTCTGTCGATATCGACTGTCGCTGTGGCCGTATACAGAGGCGTGAGGCGCTTCGAGATAATCACGGTCGCAATGACGCAAAAGACCGTGAAAGCCAGGATCTTCCAGCGATACCGGTGCAGCACCCAAAGATAGTGGGAAAGGGGTGTTGCCTCTTCCTCGGGATTGTTTTCTTCGGGTTGTTGCGGATAGACGAGAACCCGCTCCACTCCCGGCGGAAGGTCTGCGGTTGTCCTTGACATGCTCAGAATCGGTACTTGGTTTTCACTACCCATAATCAACTTCGATACTCGTGTGCTCGTTAATAGATAAATGCACCGTAAATGGCAGCAGCAGCAGCAGCCGGGATTGTGAGCACTAAAAGTGCTTTTGTCGTACGCTTGCCGCCATTATCTGGAATATACAGAATGTCATTTGGCTGGAGCTGGACATCCGGAGATTTTCTCTTGATGATCTTGGCAAGCTGAACGGGGATTTCCTGCTTCGCGCCTGAGCCATCTTTTCTATAGATGTAAGCGACTTTATGCGCATCTGGAGTCAGTCCCTCTGCAAGCGCAATCGCCTGTAAGACTGAGGTACCGCCATTCTCCTGGACCGGAAAAGCCCCTGGTTTTTTCACGTTGCCCAGGACGTAAATCTTGCGGGCCTGCGGAACAAGAATTTCGTCGCCGGCACGTAACTGAATATTCAGCGAAGGGTCCGCTGAGTCGATGAGCGAGCGCGCTGGAATGGTCTGGGTCGTCTGCAAAGACTTGCCGCTTTGGTCGACCAGGGTGTGGGTGACCAGTATGTTCGGGCCCGCACCGTCCGCAATGCCGCCCGCACGCGCCAAGGCATCCATCAAGGTTGTTGGTTGGCTTACCTGAAAAACCAAAGGTTTTTTCACGGCGCCCATCACACTTACAGGACGACTCTGATATTCGATAATGCTTGCCGTCACAATCGGATCGACCAGCACGTTTCCCTTGATGAGCGCATTGGCGATCACCGTCTCAAGCTGGGATGGATAGAGACCGCTGGCCTTGATCGGGCCCTGCAACATGGGCAAACGGATCATCCCATTGCCATCGACGCGGACTGGGCCGCTCAATTCCGGCGAATCGTATACAGAAATGCCGACCAAATCGTTTGGGCCGATGGGCTGGGTCGGCAGACTGGAGAAATAGCCTTGTTGCGCCGGGAGAGGTGGGACGATTGTGGAAGAATCCGGCTGTTGCGCCCGGGCAAATGGCACCAAACACAGTCCGAGCATCCATCCAAACAGTATGATTCGTTTTCCTGGCATATTGGCTTCTGTAACGCAAAACGCGTTTCTTGTTTGTGTTGCATGAACAGCATGTTTCGTCCGGTTCCGGCGATCGAAATGGATCTGAATTCCATCGATCAACAGAGAACCCTACTCCGTAAACTTACAGGCGGATACCCCATGTTACAACCGAATGACAAATAGAAAACAAATTCCAGTCAATCAGGACGCGCGATGTTGTGACTTTCGGAACGGCAGGACCGTTTGCGGAATCCTGTCCTCCTCTCGACCGTATACAGCAAGCATTGCCAGCACCAATATGACCCACGCGCCAAGGGCGGGGCGGGAGAAAGGGTAATCGACACAGGCATGCACAAATACGGCAATCACCCCCAGTCCCCAAATGGAGCGAAACGCCGGGGGTACCGTCCACACCACGAGTGACGCCATGGCAATCAGCAGCGGCAGTCCACCTTCGGCTCCCCATTGCAGCCAATCGCTATGCGCCTGGTTCACAAATAGATTTCCAAGATCGATGACGGCGTATCTGGGATACACCGTCGGCCAGGTCCCCAGCCCGAAGCCGAACCAGGGCCGTGCCGCAATCATGTGCAAGGATGAAATCGCGAATTCTCGCCGTCCGGCCATCGGATTCGCTTCTGCCAAGCGCTGAGAGAGCGATCCCCAACCCACGACGAGGAGAAAGACCGCTGCCAGCGCCGCCAGGCGGAGAGCAGAAAGTCGGTCGATTCGTTTCCTGGAGGAGGTGCGTACGTAAAAGACCATCAGTACAATCATGACTTCGGTTGTGACCAAAATGAATCCCGCGCGGGACGCACTGACGATCACAGAGGCATATAATGCCGCGCTGGCGACTGCATAGGCATAGGACCTGCGCTTGTCCGTCAACGCACTATATAGGGCGATGGGAAGGATGGTCTCGATAAACGCCGCATAGTGGCTGTGATAGAGGATGGGGCCCATGATGGATGCATTTTCGCCGTAGCCGGAAGGGAATATCCCGAAAATATAACCAGGAGATAGAAAGGACTGGAGAATGGCCTCAATCGCGATCGCAAATCCAAACCACACCATCGCGGCGCGAAACCAGCGGAGCGTCTCCGCATCCTGAAAGATGTAGGTACCGGTCAGATAGACGGCCAGGAATGTCGTCCAACGAAGCAGGGACCTCTCGGTAGCAAAGGCATAGATAGTTTCCCCGAGAGCGATCTGGAGAACCCCCCAGCCTACCGCAAATACAAAGACGAATAGAGGGTAGCGTGGAAATCGCAATTCGTTGCGTCCGTGGATAAGAACTACGGCAGCCAGAGTAAAAACCGAAGTTTCAAAGATACTCACGGGCCAATACGCAGGCACCCAAAGTGTGAGGATTGCGAAGACAAACGACGCCGCCAAGGCAATGGCTACTATGGAAGGCACGACAGAGCTGCCCGGAACGTGGATAGCCCTCTTATTCAATACCACTTGACCGGAGTCACAATGTCTCTACCAGGGCGGCGCGTGAGAGCTACATTACGGGATGCTGACCGAAGGACTGCTCGAGAATGCGCCCGCAGCCGCCAGTCCTCCGAATACGCCAACTTCTGCGATGGTAACCAGAAAAAGAATTGTCGATTTATCAAAAAAAGGACTGGCGACAGGAGAGACTGCTGGCGGCTCGGAGTTGTCGCGATCATTGTCAGAAGTACCATTTCGAGGAGATGCTTCCTCGGGAGATGCTTCGGCGACATTCACCACGCGGCTGGCCCCTGGTACCGATGGCGCTGCGGAAGCTAACATTCCAATCACCCGCACCGGCGCTCCACTGTATGCAGCCAGGTTTGAACCCTGCAACTGAAATGTCATGCCAGACAATGCATCGGTCAAAACAAAGTGTCCGGCAACGGGACGCACAATCCCTGCGATTTTAACGGAAGAAGCCGACATATCTTCCGAGGGAGCCGTATCGAAACTCAGCGCCTTGCCCGGTTCGATGCGGGCCACCAGGTCGCCGGCCGGGGTTCGAACGTCGGCCGCGCCGCTGCGAGCTGCAACCTCCATATGGGTTCGGTTTTGGATGTCCACCAGCACCACACCGTTCGGAGTTTCCGATGAAACCTTGAATCCGTTCGCGATCACGGCGTGCTTACCCGCGTTGCGCTGCATCGTCAGACCTTGCTCCAACACCGCATGGTCGCGATAAAGAGTCATTCGAGAGTCGGGATTCAGCACCAGATGAGATCCATCGGCAAGCCGGACATCAGAACGCACAGCAGAAGTTTGAACAACGCTTCCATTAAACAGGGTGGAATTGCTGCGTATTGCGGAACCGTCGACTTGGATCTCGCCGTTTGCGGTCACGGTACCAATAGAGCTTGTGGGTACGGTGGTTGCGCCCAGCATACATGTGCAGGTGAAAAGCGACACAGCGGCTTGAATTTTCAGGAACATTTCCACCCTCCGGCCAAATGCAGACTGGCACTAGCATGAAGCATACAGAATTGCCAAGTGGATTTCAATCTCTTTTCTTCCAGGGGCTTATGACGATCGTAACCGGACTGCCCATGCCCCGGTTGGAGCCATATCCTCAAAAAATTAGGCAGGGATTTGTTTGTCTGGAAACCTGGAAGCACAAGTAGACTCGTCTCAAGTTCTCGATCTGCAGTACTAATCAACATGTATCGATGCCAGGGAGCGAAATCAGCATGAGTGTTCTTGAAAAAACCGGATTTCCGAACTATCGCCTGCTAAAACTCCTTGGCATCGGCTGCGCCGTCGTCGGGCTTGCGCTCGCCACAATCTGGACGTTGCGGATCGGCTTGGCCGACATTTATTTTCAACGACATACCCTCATCGGCACCGAAACAGCAATCCGTCTCACGCCCGGCCAGGCGGAATACCAGAACCATCTGGCCGGATATTTGGCTGACACAGAGGAACACCAGGCAACTCAGGCCCTGAAGCACGCCGTTGCGCTCAATCCCTACGATGCCACCGCATGGATCCAATTGGGACTCTACTATGAGGCAAAAAATCGCTTCTCCGATGCCAGCCAATGCCTGCATCAGGCGGCCCATGTCGACCACACCTTTCTTCCAGCCTGGTCCCTGGCAAACTTCTACTTTCGCCAAAACAATTCCGTCCAATTCTGGTACTGGATCCATCAAGCGTCCCGTCTCGTCCCCGAGGACGCTTCCCCGTTGTTCCGGCTCTGCTGGCATTTTACGGATGATGGCAAAGAGATCGAACGGCAACTCGACCTCAGCCGTCCGGACATGCAGGCGCAGTATATAAATTTCTTGATCTCGGAAAACCGGATCGAGGCGGTGGAACCTGTCGCTTTGCGTCTGGCTGCAAGCGATCGAAACCAGGACACGGCATTGCTCTTGAATGCTTCCGACTGGCTCATTGCGCAACATCAGGCAACGGCAGCTCTCAACATTTGGAATCGCCTGGCCGAACAACATCGCATTCCATTCCATGCGATCCATCCAAACTCCAAGCCCGCAGTTACCAACTCGGACTTCATCCATTCGCCGACGTCCATCGGCTTCGATTGGCACCTTGCGGACGTGCCTGGGATCAATGCCTCGCAGGAGAACGGTCTCGGCGGTCTTCGACTGGAATTTTCCAGCGATCAACCTGAGTCCGTGGAAGTTTTGACGCAGGTGCTCGCCGTTCAGCCGAACACCGCATACAGGTTTCTGTTCGACTACGCCACTTCGGGCATTGCCCCAGGGACTGGATTGACTTGGAGAGTCGCCACTTTACATACAGGCAGCGTTCTCGCCACCACCGAAAGTCTTTCCGCCGACAAAGGGACCGTTGGCCATTTGGATTTCACGGTGCCGGCGGACTCCAGATTTGTCCGCCTTTCGCTTGTCTATCAGCGGGCGCTCGGAACGACCCGCATTGAAGGTGCCCTTATGTTGCATAAAACCGGCCTGGCAATTGCGGGCCCCAGCTAACCAGATTGATCCGCATCATGCCGTTCCTGCTCTTCTTCCTCTATCGAGACAAGGACAAAGCAACTTCCATTCTTTCGATAGGTATTGCCGCTGAGCACGAACGAGACGGACTGCCTGCTCTCCGGGATCGGCGACACCATTCAGGCAACAGTGTTGGATCGGTTAGTCGTTGCCGGAGTGCAGGGTCTGGTGGTTGGCATCAAGTTGCCACCGTAGGAGTGGCTGGAGCGCCTCTGCTTGGGATCGTTACCCTCCTGTTTGCGATGGTGTCGGCCTTTGC
>JAJZDO010001115.1 GCA_021805955.1 Acidobacteriota bacterium | reverse complement strand
TGGAGCGGCAGCTCGATTACTGGCAGGGACTGGCACTGGAGAGCTCCGGGGATACCGTCCGCGCGCAGGAATTATACCGCGCTGCTGCCGCTCCGCTGTCCGCGTATTCAATCCATAGTTATTACCGGGCTCTTGCACTCCGGCATCTGGAACGCGAGGATGACGCGCGGACGGCCCTGGAAGAACTTCGAGCCTATGCCCAACAGCACCGGAACGATGAGCCGGTGATCGACTATTTCGCCACATCGCTGCCGAATTTTCTTCTCTTCGAGGATGATTTGAAAGTGCGAAATCTGCTCGGATGCCTGCTTCTCGAAGCCTATGCCGAACTTGGCCTGGGGCAATTGGTGCATGCGCGGGAGCTTTTTCTCGAGGTCCTGAAGATGGAACCAAGCAATATCGACGCCTGGCAAGAGATCTCGCAATGGAAGCAAGCACAAAGTATGCGGGACACAACCGGTGCCTAGTGGATACATTCCCGGCGTCCACGGTTCAGAAAAATACGTAAGCTCCGCAGAAACAAATGTGAGCCAAAGCTATGCGTGGCTGGTTTGTGGAGTGGCGGCCATCGCGGGCCTGCTTTTCGGCTTCGATATCGCGGTCATCAATGGAGCAATCGTCTTCCTGCGCGTTCAGTTTCGCCTGACGGACTTTGAAACCGAATTCGCGGTCAGCAGCTTGCTGATCGGCTGCATCGCGGGAGCGTCTCTGGCCGGCTGGCTGAGCGACCGCTATGGAAGAAAGCGGGTGCTTTCCTTCTCGGCTTTGTTATTCGCCGTTTCCTCCCTGGGCGCGGCGCTGCCGCGAGACTTTGTGCAGTTTGGAGTAGCGCGTTTTATCGGAGGCATCGCCATCGGCATTGCTTCCATGCTGGCACCGCTTTACATCGCGGAAGTTTCCCCGGCGCGCATTCGCGGGCGACTGGTCTCTCTGAATCAAATGGCCGTGGTTACCGGAATCCTGCTGGCTTACCTCATCAACTGGGCGCTTTCGTTTTCTGGCGAGTCCAGCTGGCGATGGATGTTCGCGGCGGCGATGGTGCCTTCTCTGGGACTATTCTTCGGACTGTTTTTCGTGCCGGAAAGTCCGCGCTGGTTGATGGAGCAGAATCGCGAAGCGGACGCCCGTCTGATCCTCAGCCGCGTGGAAGGGCCGGAGAGGGCGGACCAGCACCTTGTCCAGATTCGCGAATCGCTGCAGATGGAGGCAAGCACGTTCAGCGACCTGCTGGCGCCTGCTCTGCGACGACCGCTTTTTCTTGTAGTCGCACTCGCTGTCCTGCAGCAAATAACCGGCATCAACACCGTCCTCTTTTACGGATCCATTATCTGGCAGCGCGAACTGGGCTCCGATTGCGCCTCCGCCGCAATCGGAGCCAATGCCACTATCGGCGCGGTCAACTTCCTGGTGACGATCGCGGCGCTTTGGCTCATCGAGCGGTTAGGCCGCCGGCCTGTGCTGATGTTTTCCAGCGCGTGCATGGCGGTTTGTCAATTGATGCTGGGCCTCGCCTTCCTACTGCATCCGCCGCCCGCCCCTCTGGCGCTAGGTGCTATGCTGCTCTGCGTGGCGGCTTTCGCCATTGGACTCGGGCCCGCCACCTGGGTATTGATGGCGGAACTTTTCCCCACCCGGGTTCGCGGACGCGCTATGTCGATCGCCAATATGGCGCTATGGATTGCGAGTTTTGTGTTGACATTCACATTTCTGTCGCTGACGCGCGCGATCACTATCACCGGCGCATTTTGCCTTTATAGCTTTCTATGCGTGCTGACATTTTTGCTGGTATGGCGGTTAGCGCCGGAAACAAAGGGCAAGACTCTCGAAGAGATCGAGGTCCTGTGGAGCCGCGATGAGGGGCCAATGACATCTGCGAAACGTGGGGAAGACAAGTGAAAAAGACAATTTTCCTGGGAGCAATGGCGATAGTTTGCGTCCTGTCCGCCGGCTGTAAAGGTTCCGCGCCACAGATGGCAACCAAATCCGTGGTCGTTGACGGCCATAGTAGCGGACACATCTTCGACGGTATCGGCGCGGTGAGCGCCGGTGCGTCCTCGCGCCTGCTGATCGATTATCCCGAGCCGCAGCGCAGCCAGATTCTCGATTATTTATTCAAGCCGAATTATGGCGCGGCCCTGCAGCACCTGAAAGTGGAGATCGGCGCGGACGTGAACTCAACTGACGGCTCCGAGCCAAGTTATGCCCACACTCCGACGAACTGGAACTTTACCCGCGGCTACGAATGGTGGCTGATGAAGGAGGCGCGAAAGCGCAATCCGAACATCGTTCTGGACTCGCTTGCCTGGGGCGCGCCCGGCTGGGTGGGAAAGTTTTACTCCGGAAAAACTGCGGAGTACATGGCTGGATTCTTGCAAGGAGCGAAGCAAACCTACCGCCTTGATATCGCGTACACCGGCGACTGGAATGAGACCCCGTTCAATGCGGTCTATGTAAAGACCCTGCGCGAAGTCCTGGACCAGCGTGGGCTGAAGACGAAAATCGTCTGCTGTGATGAATATCCTGGAGAAGGCGGCGGACAGTGGAAAATCCTTGATGCCATGCGGAAGGACCCGGCGCTGAATGCGGCCATCGCAGTGGTCTCGGTCCACTACCCGCGCATCCATGGCAAAATCACGACCCCGCCGGACGCACGAAATATCGGCAGGCCTTTATGGTCCAGTGAAGATCAGCCGGCATCGAGCGCGGGCCACATTCATTCTCGCGACTGGCAGATAGGCGGGCGAGAGCTGGCGCAGCTCTACAACGACAATTATTTAAAAGGCGGCTTTACCGCGACCGAGATATGGAGTCCCATTACCTCGTACTACGATATCCTGGCCGCGCCAAATTCCGGACTGATGTATGCCAACACGCCGTGGTCGGGATACTACGATGTGCAGGGCGCGATCTGGGCGACGGCGCACACGACGCAATTCACGCAGCCGGGGTGGCAGTATCTCGACCAATCCTGCGGCTATCTGCCGGAAATGGGCGACTACGTTGCGCTGAAATCTCCCAATGGAAAGGACTGGAGCGTCATTCTGCAAACTATCGATGCGAAGCATCCGCAGCGGGTCGACTTTCATATCAAGGACGGACTGAAAACAGGTGTCATCCATATATGGGAAACCAACAACACCAAGACTTTCGAGCACGTGGCGGACATACCTGCGACTGGCGACAAGTTTTCCTACACCTTCGACCCGGATTCGCTCTACTCGCTCACCACGACCACCAGGCAGGGAAAAGGCAATGTCACTCCCCCGCCTCCCGCCGATTTTCCGTTTCCCTGGCGCGCTGACTTCAAGAAAGTACGCCTGCACGGCACATCTCCATTTCTGTCCGATCAGGATGGAGCTTTTGAAGTGGAGAAGTGTATCGAGCGCGCTGGACATTGCCTGGAGCAAGTCATCACGCAAAAGCCGATCCCCTGGGGACCGCTGCCCGATCCATGGACGCTGGCCGGAAATGAAAAATGGACAGATTATCGCGTCAGGTCGGAGGTCCATTTCATGGGCCGCGGCGGTGCCATGCTGCTCGGGCGCATCGATTCAGCCGACGTGTTCAAGGCTCAAAAGGCGAAATTGCCCAGCGCCTATGTCTTCCAGATCACCTCCGAAGGCGCATGGTCTCTGTTCTCCGCCGAATACAAGAAGCCCACGCGCACCATGGCCCACGGCAGATTTCCGAAGAACGGAAATGGGTGGCGCAAAATGGAACTTGTCTTCCAAGGCCATCGAGTGTCGGCTTCACTCGATGGCAAAGTGCTCGCCTCCATTCAGGATGCCACGCACACTCACGGCATGTTCGGCGTCGGCACCGGATGGAACCGCGTGCAATTTAACGACGTTTCAATCGACCGCCCTTAGCGGAGCAGCGAAGGGAAAGAAAATGCATTTCTCGGCTGGTAGAAAGAATTGGACTCCGATGGCGAGGGCGCTGCGTTTCTATGCTGTTTTCCTTGTCCTGATCGCGCCGGGCATGAGCGCATTTTCGCAGGCCTCGGTCCGATACTTCGCAGATAAAAAGCTGTTCGTTCTCGGCTCCGCCAGTACCACTTATATTTTTGGAGTCAACGAGCGCGGGGAGTTACACCATCTCTATTGGGGACCTCATCTTTGGCGTGACGAAGAACTTGCTACCGCGCACTCGCCGGGGGCGCCGATCGACATAAGCCCAACGGCCGCCGATCGGGAATTTGCAGGTTGGGGTGATGGTCTCTACTTCGAACCGTGCCTGAAAGTGACATTTCCGGATGGCAATCGAGATATGGTCCTGCATTATTTCGGGCACGATCTTGCCGGCAACGAATTGACGGTGACGCTGAAGGACATCCAGCGAGCAGTATTTGTAAATCTCCACTACAAGATCGATCCGGCAACCGGTATTCTTCGCCGGGATGCGGTGATTGAGAACCGCACCGTCGGTCCGATTATCATCGAAAGCGCCCAGTCCGGGACATGGTATCCGCCGCAAGGAGAGCAGTATCGGCTCCGTTATCTTACTGGGAAATGGGCTGGTGAATGGCAGCTGAACGAGGAGCCTATCCATCCCGGATCACGCATCTTGGAGAGTCGCACCGGAAGTACGGGCTATTATGCGAATCCATGGTTTGCGCTCGACCACCCGGGCGACCACGATCCTGAGCACGGCAGTGCCTGGTTCGGCGCACTTCGCTGGAGCGGAAACTGGCGCATCGACGTGGAGGAGACTCCCTTCGAACAGGTTCGAGTCACCGGGGGATACAACACGTTTGATTTCGCTTACCACTTGGCGCCCGGGGAATCGCTCACTACGCCGCCGTTTTATGCCGGTTATACCGATGGCGGCATTGGCGGTGCGTCGCGTTTGCTGCATCGATTTGAACGCACAGAGATTCTGCCGGATTCCTCCGGCCTTCGTACGCGGCCCATTCTGTACAACTCCTGGTATGCGACCGGATTCAACGTGAATATGGCAAATCAGGAAGCGCTCGCCAGGGAGGCCGCAAGCCTCGGGGTGGAGCGCTTCGTCATCGATGACGGCTGGTTTGTCGAACGCAATTCGGATCGCGCCGGACTTGGCGACTGGTTCGTCAATTCGCAAAAGTTCCCACTGGGCTTGAACAGACTGCGGAAAAACTCGCATTGAATTTTTACTTAGCTGTTTTATTTTCTTCTTTGGGGTTTGCATGTGTTTGCGTGGTTCTTGCGGAGATGCGGTGGACAGGGTCGCCTTTGTTGATGTAATTCGTTTAGATTGTTCACCCTGATCCGTGGATAACATTGCGTTCAAGTTGATGCGATGTCCAGAAAGCCGCGTGGAGTGGCAGGATGCGGGTTGAATGAGGAGTGTCTATGGTCTATTTTCCTGCACCTTTCAGGTGCGAGGAACGGTTACGATGTGGACATGAATCCGCCCCGGAAGCCTTCGCCGACCGAATCTCCGCTGTTGTTTGAGATTGATGATGAGCCGCTGCAGGAAACATTGACCGACTGGGGCGGCGCGACGAGAATCGCGCCGATGGTCCGCAGGGGAAGATCGGTTTCGCCATCAGCGCGCGCATGAGCGAGGCCTTGCATCGCGCAATTTCACGGGTCCCCGAGGCGAGTTGGGAAGCCTGCGGCAAGGCGGACAGCAAGGAGATCCGCGAGTGCGCGGAGGTGGACTTTGTGCCGGGAGAAAAGTCCGAGCAGAAAGACACGCAGCCACTGCGCGCTATGTGGCGATTCGCATTCGTCCGCGGCAGGAGGAACTGTTTGCCGACGGCAGCCGGGAGAAGCATTTTGCCGTGGTGAGCAACCTGCGGGAGTGGACGCCGGAGCGGCTGATCCAGTGGCATCGGGAGAAGGCGGGGATGATCGAAGCGGTGCATGACGTGGTGAAGAACGAGCTGGCCGGAGGCGTGATACCGAGCAAGTATTTTGGCGCGAATGCGGCATGGCTGCGGCTGGCGGTGATCGCGCACAATGTGCTGACGACGCTGAAGCGCATCGCGTTGCCGGCGGAATTATTGCGGGCGCGACCGAAGCGGCTGCGTTTTCTGATCATCAGCACGGCAGGGCGGTTGGTGCAACATGCGCGGAAAATGCGGCTGCGGCTGGCCGCATTGGAAGAGCGCATCGCCCTATGGAAGGAGGCCATGCGACTGCTGCCGGTCGCTGCATGAGAGAAGACTGCGGCACGCGTATCGACGGATTTTCCTGAGCCGATTTTGACCGACCCAGGTGGAACTATGTCTTGAAGCGACGCTGGAGGGGTTGACCGGCGACCGGAGACGGCGGCCGGCGGCCGTTGCAGCCTGTTTGCAGGCCGGATGCGCCGCATAAACTCCTGTCAGCGATCCAAATCCCCTCGCCGCAACTCCTTCCAAACCTTATCGACGGATTACGGTTGTCTCGCTAAGTCTTGACAATCGATGATAAAAGATTGTAGGGTGAGGTGGATTCGAGATTCGCCATTAAGACTGCTTCGCAGGTGAACGAGCCTGCGTTTTGCGCCTGCTATACTGCCGAATCGATGTCCGTAAAAGCAACAAGGGCGAGGCCTGCGGTATCTCGTTGGGCATTGCAAATCACTGGTTACGTGGATTATGTTGAGCGACTCCCCATGCATCATTAGCGGTGTGGTTTAGGGTGGAACGGCCTGGAATGAACTTGGAAAATCTCCTCGTGGTCCAGGGTGGCGGTCCTACTCCAGTCTTGAATGCCACGCTTTCCAGCATTCTGAAGGAAGCCTCCCAACACAACAAAATCGGCTCAGGAAAATCC
>JAJZDO010000683.1 GCA_021805955.1 Acidobacteriota bacterium | reverse complement strand
CAAGCTGAAGCGCGGCCGCAGGGAGTATCAGCAGTTCCTTCAAGAGCTGCGCAAGACGGACCCCGAAGCGTTCGAGCAAGCAAAGCCGCAATCCGGATCGAAGCACAAGTGATTCAAGAATCGTGACTGGTGCGGACATGGCGGGCGGGGCGAACGCTGTATACTCCGGGGCGGACGTGCTGAGCGAGACCTATTCGGTCGATCCGTGGGGAAACATGCAGCAGTCGGGAAACTTCAACTTCCAGCAGTCATACAACCCGGCCAACAACCAGATCAACGGCTACAGCTACGACGCAGCCGGCGACCTGCTGAACGACGGCAATGGCAATACGTTCACCTACAACGGGGAAGGACTCCTGAGCGCCAGCAACAACGAACAATATGTGTACGATGCTTTCGACCATAAGGTATCGATGACCTCCAGCGGTAACACAGTCGAATACATCTACTTCAACGGTCATCCGATTACCGGTCTCAACCCGGCCAACGGAGAATATGTCGATATGATCTGGGCGGGGAACACGCTGGTGGCAGCCGCCCAGGGTACGCAGACTTCCACGCCGATTTACCGGTTGGTGGATCATGAGGGTTCGCTTGTGCTGGACACGGACAGCTCGGGCAATGTCCTGGGTGGCAATCTGCTATCTCCCTATGGGCAGATAATTACGGGCAATGCTGGCGACCCTTACTGGTACGCCGGCCTGATGACGGACGGCAACGGAACCTACGACGCGCAATATCGCAACTACGGCTTGGCGGCTGCCCGTTGGACCCGCCCCGACCCCTACAACGGTAGCTACGACCTGATGAACCCGCAAAGCTTCAACCGCTATATGTACGTCAACGGCAATCCGCTTGGGTTTACCGATCCGAGCGGGCTGAGCGTCGAGAGCACCTTATGTAGCGCCCTTCCTGTGTTTTTTCTGAGTCCCAAAAACTTTTCCAGTGATATAAGCAAGCTGGTCGGATATTCCAGTCAGATATCAAAGGGATCATGCACTGGAACGCTCGAGTCATTCGGACTGTTTGTAGGAAAACAACTCGCTAGTTTCGCGCTCGGGGCATCCTTCCCTTTGAGTTCCACAGATACTGGATACACACAAGCCGAGAAGTACTTCAGTGTCGTTCAGGCAGCTGTCACAATCGGGTGCAGCATAGACTATAACTCAACGGTCTGCGGTGCCCCTCAGCTTGCATGGAGCATTCCTGGTGCGGGAGGCGATGTCGGAAAAGCAGCAGGCGATTTGGTTGCAGTAGGCTACGCAATTTGCGCGGTAGGAGGATTTAGCAACGCAGCCTGTGATGCCTTTGCATTGTATGAGATCGCAAATTCAGTGTATGGATTTTTATATAACTTGTTCGGCTGGGGACCTCCGCAGTTTACTGGAAGCTTGTTGCCTCGGCCTGCTGCCTTAGGCGGACTTGGTACTTCCCCGATTGGTATACCGAACCAGAACCTTAACCTCAAACAACTTTTAGGGCAGCGATAAGAGAAGGACGGGCCGTTCAGTTGCCATTTCATAAACGCGTTCTTTTTGGGATAGTTTTCTGTCTGGCAACTAATTGTTTGCCGTCTTCTCTTGCCAATGCCGAAACCTTCGACGGATTTGTGACCGAATCGACCTCATCATACCAGTTCAATATAGGAAGCTACCATATCCAAGCAACTTCGCGGACCCACTGTCACACAGAAACATTGCTGTCGAAAATATCTTTGAGGTATAACACGATGTTTGGCGGCATCCCAGGACATAATAGTTTTGTATTGCACGACCATTATGTCAATAAAAGCCAGCAAACAATACAATGCAGCAGCTTGCACTGGAAAGTTGGCACAAGAGTTAATGCTGTGGTAACTCTTCAGGCGCAAACAGGATTTTATCTTGCTACAGATATCACAGTTTATGCAGTAGACATTCAACAAGATTTTGGCGCGGTCGGCGGCACTCACGAGTGGACAGGCGGTGCGCTGCTGGAAGAAGTTCCGCAGGTAAGAAAAACTACAAATGGATGGGCTGGTACGCTATGGTTAGACGGATTCCCCGCACAAATAACGACAGATACCAAACTGTTGACGGCCCCGCCTGGCACGCGATTGGGATACGCCTCTTCAACCTTGTGGAGCGGGATTTGGACAAAAGCAATTCTGTCAAACAATTCTGCACCGGCGTTTTCAAAAGCATTATTTAGGCCGAATACATGGGTCTTTTATCGTGGAGTTGGCGTTGTAGATGGCCGCTTGAGACTTTCCTATCTCCGGATGTGGCCGAATGCTCCGGATTCTGACTTGCATACGTATTGGTCTCAGATAGCTTCGAAAGTTAAAATCGCAGAGAGTCGGAACAACAGCGAAGCCGTCCCGATACTTCCAAATCGTCATCAATCGCAACTGCTAATGACTCTGACCGAAACTAGCGTCCAACAATTCGTAAATGGCCTGGGAATGTCGGTGATTCCGCAGTTTCAGGCATCTTTACCGCAGTCGGATGCAGCAAAAGTTCGATTCCACTTTTATACCGTCCGGGGGGGCGGTATACCGCTTGACAAAATGATGAAAGGAGTGACGGATCCAACATTCTTACAGCGGCCGAGTTGGGATCAAGTTGTCGTTCCGCTGCCCAATGGCCTGATCGTAGTGCCGTCGCGCACTCTGGCCAATGTCAGGTGTAGCGCACAGTTAGCATCTCTTTTAAGCTATGCTGTCACCACAGTGTTGCAGCAAAACGACTTTAGAGTTAGGCCAGGTATCGGGAGAAGTGCAGATGGAGCGGTCGTTGCGATGACCCAATACCAGAGCACAATGCGCATTGGCATCCGTCAGATGTACTTGGCAGGGTACGACATTCGGGAAGCGCCCTATGCGTGGGCGGTGGCGCAGGGCAAGCCGGTGAATAATCCTGTCATCAACTCCAAGCACCCGGACCAAGAAATCCCCTGGTACGCGGCGTATGCCTTCAATTACATCAGCCAGTACTACCAGAATGTCGACTACAGCAAGCTCAAGCGCGGCCGCAAAGAGTATCAGCAGTTTCTGCAGGAGTTGTACAAAGCAGACCCCAGCCTGAAGCATTCGGAAACGCAGAAGTAGGAAGATTGCTAAGATCAAAATCGAAATGCATAAATGTTGAAAGGCAACCAGCCGGAAAATAGCATGACACCACCGATTCGATCCGACGGATTCCCCCGAACTATTTCCGCATGTATGGCAATGGCCATGCTCGCGCTTGCCCTGGGCTGCGGAGGCAACGGTTCCTATTCCAGCGGCAGCTCCGGTGGTGGAGGTGGCGGAAATCCTCCCCCGGCAAACGCGAAGGAATGGACGTGGGAGGGTGGGAGCAGCACGCGGTCCAGCATTCCATCGAGTGTGTACGGAACCCAAGGCGTCGCTGCGGCGGGAAATATTCCCGGTGGACGTGACGGGGCGGTTTCCTGGACGGACAGCAGCGGGAATTTCTGGCTGTTCGGCGGAGGCCGGGTCGATCCGCTGGGAACGATGGGACCGCGCAACGACTTATGGGAATACAGCCCGACATCGAAAGAGTGGACATGGGTCAGCGGCAGCAGCACCGTTCCGGGCAATCAGACGGGCATCTATGGAACTGAGGGGACGTCTGCGGCGGGCGACGTGCCCGGCGGACGCTCCGGAGCAGTTTCGTGGATCGACGCCAGCAACAACTTGTGGCTATTTGGTGGTGGCGGCTTCGACGCGAACAGCGCGGAGGGCTCGCTGAACGATCTTTGGGAATTCAATCCAACATCGAAGCAATGGACATGGATAAGCGGCAGCAGCACGGTAAATGCCAAGGGAGATTACGGCACGCTGGGAACTGCAGCAGCAGCGAATGTTCCGGGCGCCAGAAGCGGCGCGGTGTCCTGGAAAGACAGCAGTGGAAATTTCTGGTTGTTCGGCGGAACTGGCTTGGACGCCAATGGCGCTCTCGGCAGCTTCAATGACTTGTGGGAGTTTAGCCCGACATCGAAGCAATGGACATGGGTCGGTGGCAGCAGCACGGTGAATGCCAAGGGCGTCTATGGCACGCTGGGAACCGCAGCGGCGACAAATGTTCCCGGGGCTCGCGAGAATGCCATCTCCTGGACCGACAGCAGCGGCGATTTCTGGCTTTTTGGCGGCTTGGGATACGACTCGACGGGGTCGGAATTCGACCTGAACGATCTCTGGGAGTTCAATCCTTCCAGCAAAGAATGGACATGGATCAGCGGGAGCAGCGCGGTCGCTCCGGTAGGCGCAACTTGCGTGGCGGGTGTGTATGGCACCCAGGGAACAGCCGCGGCCGCTAACGTTCCCGGTGGGCGCAACGCAGCCGTATCCTGGATTGACGCCAGCGGCAATCTCTGGCTTTTCGCAGGATTGGGTTGCGATGCCAGCGGAACGTCGGGTTCGCTGAACGATCTTTGGGAGTTCAGCACAGCGAAGAAGACCTGGACATGGCAAAGCGGAAGCAACTCAGTCGGTCCAGCGCAAGGTGGAACAGGCGGCCAATCGGGAGTTTACGGGACAGAAGGAACGGCGGCCGCCAGCAATACACCGGGCGGGCGGGATGGATCGGTGACCTGGATTGACCCGAGCGGAAACCTTTGGCTTTTTGGAGGCGATGGCATCGATTCGAAAGCAGCATCCGGGCTGCTCAACGACCTGTGGAGTTACACACCGTAAGCCAGAGCTTCTGTCGGCGTGAAGGACCTAACATGATGCATTAGAATGTCCACAGTTCTCATCTTGTACGGTCATTCGTTTTTTGCCGATTGTGGGTGTGAGTCTTCCTGGAAGCCTGGATGGCTCCATCGCTATCTTCCACCCGATGGATCGGCTCGGTTTGAGTTATGCTTGGCGGCCTCGTCGCGACATACGTAGGACGCGAGTCCCTCCAACTCTGTAGGTTGACCCCGGCGATCAATCCGATTAACAAGGTGGCACCTGCAACCAGCGGCAGCCATATCTGCTGTACGTCGTTTTTGAGTTCTCGCAAGAGATCGTCTACTGCTTTTGCACGGCTTTCCAGAGAATAGGTCAACCGACTGTTCGCAGATTCAATCTGGGCAACTATGCCACCGTGCGAGTCCGATAGAGCGTGGAGCGCCGTAGTGAGGTCTCTATGCGCATCGGTCATGGATGCAGTCGCTGTTTGTAATCCTCGGACTGTTTCCGGCATCTCCGACTTAACGAAATGCTGGCGCAGACTTTCGCCCAACAGTTTCGCAATTTGCTGCGGATCAAGACCGGCTTCGATTTCACCGGGCAGTTCAGCGAGTCGTGACTCCAGTTGATGCACGTAGCTCAGTGTTTTCTGTCGCGTATCTTCTGAAAATTGCCGATGCAAATCGAGCATCTCCTGAAAGCGTTCCCGTTCGTCCGCAATGTCTTTCGGAGTTTGGCGCGTGAGCAAGGCAAGAACACCCATCGCTTCGAGAATACGCAACATCTCGTCATCGGGACTGAGCGTGTGCGTATGCGCGAGAACGCGGTAGTAGGCCGTTTGCAGCCCTTCAGGAACCAGCCGGGCGTGAGAGTCAAATAAAGTCGGCTCTTCCGCCCCCACGTTGCGAGTTTCTTTCGCAATGCTCATGGCAAGAACACCTGCTTTGTGCGGTCAAATTCTGAGAAGAGCCGCCGTCGATAGCTTTGCGCCCGCATGATGAGGGACGCCCGTTTCAGTGCTTCGATGGAAGCTTTGCGGTCTGCCACCTGGCCGAGTTGAATGCCATACTGCCGTATCGGATTTTCGAGTTCTGCCAGCCGAAACTCCATTTGCAAGACGGCAGGTGAAAAGACTTCGCGGAACCGATTCGCCTGCTCGGTTGACTTCCAATAAGTAAAATCTGCCAACGCACTGGTCGCATTTTCGACGATCACGTATTCCACCCGATCTTGCAGACGACTGGCCCAAGCGAGAATACTTTCCACACTGGCCGGGTCTGGCGTGACCACGCCGACTGCAGTAAAGCGAACGCCTGTCGCGGCCACATCCTCGTACATCGACTCAAACCAATCCGCTGCGATCTGTCCGGCACCCGCGCCCATGTCGGCCAGGATGATTGGAGTTCCGCCTTCGAGATGATCGACAAAAGCATCCAGGCCAGCAGGCGTGTGAATGTTGACCTTCGTAACAGCGCCGTTGAAGAAGTGCTTCAGCGAACCACGGGTTTTGTTTTCCGTATCGAGATCGAGCAACGTGACGGGAATCTCGTTTGCTAAAAACCATTCTGCCAGAGCCACCATGACTCCACTTTTTCCAACGCCGCCTTTACCGCCCATCGTAAAAACAACACGTTTCGCGTTCGCTGTCATCGCGCACCTCCATGAATGGTCAGAGTGAGAGGTTCGTTTTCGCGGAAGTCGAAGCGAGTGCGCTTCGCTGCCCGCGCTGTGGCCTTCGCTTTGAGTGCCGCAAGACGGTCCGGCACTGGCAATTCCGTGGCAGTGGATTCCAGCGGCGGCAGTTCAAATTGTGTTCGCTTACGATGCTTGGCACGAACTTTCACGAACGAATGGAGCGTGCTCGGCGCTACGTGCAGTCCGAGGCGTTCATGGAAGATCCGGGCAAGGTCGCGGTATGTCCTACCCTTGCGCCGCAATTCCCGCATGAGTTCGCGATGAGGTTCGAGTTTGGAACGATGCTGCTTTTCCGGGAGTGATTCGAGGATAGCCTGAAGTGCCGGTTCCATAATTCTGGCTCCAGAGCACTTCGCGAATCATAGTCCAATAACAGTCCGATAACCCGCTCTACCTATGCCTAAAACGGTCT
>JAJZDO010001089.1 GCA_021805955.1 Acidobacteriota bacterium | reverse complement strand
AGCCGCGCTGTTCCGCTATGCTCGCCCGAACCAGGGAAAACAGGAACTGGACAAGGACCGGAACGAACACGACCAACAGAGTGGCGATGGTCCAATAGCGAGCGGTTCCGGGCAGCCATAACCAACCAGCAACCAGCAGAAGAAAAGTGGCCGGTTCGACCAGACTGCGTCTCAGATTGTCGAAAATTTTCCATCGGGAAATGTTAGAAGTCGGGTTTTGAACAAGTTTTCCCGACTCACTGGGAACGCGACCCAGCAGCCAACGCAAGATTTGCCAATCACCGCGGACCCACCTGTGTTTCCGTCGATTTTGAGCGGTGTAATGGGATGGATAATCGTCCATCACTTCGACATCGGTCAACAAGCCGACGCGGGCATAGGCTCCCTCGATCAAATCGTGACTCAAAAGAGAATTCTGCGGGAAGCGACGATCCAACACCCGGTGAAGAATCTCTATTTCGTACAGGCCTTTGCCAGTGAAAATGCCTTCACCGTACAGGTCCTGATAGACGTCTGAGATGGCCCGCGTATAAATGTCAAAACCGGTCTGGCCGGAGTAAATGGCCGCAAGGCGCGAACGTGCAACAGAATGAACAGCGATGCCAACTCGCGGCTGCATGATGCCATAGCCCTGGGTGACGATTCTCCGATGCGGATCCAGGATGGCCCGGTTGAGCGGATGCGCCATCGCGCCGACCATCCGGTGCACCGAGTCGCGAGGCAGTTTCGTGTCCGAGTCCAACGTCAATACGTAGCGCATTCCGCTCAGAACGGAAGTATCGCCAGCCTTGTAGGGGAAGCAATCCATACCGCCCATCACGAGGCGATTTAGATCCAGCAATTTCCCGCGCTTGCGCTCCCAACCCATCCAGACGCCCTGTCGTGGGTTGTAGATTCGATGGCGATGCAGCATCAAGAAGCTGCCGCATTGCGCGCCGGAATAACGGCGGTTCAAGTCGTCAATCAATTGCCCGGCCAGCAGCACCAGGGGATGAGTATCGCGATCCAGCGGCTTCTCCACCGAGTCCGGCAGGTCGGTGATGAGGGCAAAGTGTATGTTTGGGTCTTGATTCGCAAGGCCACGCACCTCTAATTCATCGACGAGATCGTGGACCTGTCGCTCGTTCAATAAAAGGGTGGGAACAGCCACCAAGGTCTTGCAGTCGTCTGGAATGCCCTCGGAGAAATCGAGTTTTGGCAGCGCCTGCGGTTTCAGAATGGCGCTGAGGGTGTGATTCATCAGTTCCACCGCGCCTTGCGAAGCGGGCAGAAGCAGCAAAAGGAATGCAATGGCCAAGCTTCCCAGCGGATTGTAGAGAGGCACCAGGGGAATAATGATCGCAGCCATGGCCAGGAGCGCGATGGTTTCTATCCCGCCAATATAAAAATCGTCCGGATACGAGCGCAGCACGGAACGCACGCGATCCAAGATTCGAGGTCGAAACTCGCAACGCTTTTGCAGTTCGCTCAAACCCTGATCGACGAGGTAGTAACCGATATGAGAACAGCGTGCCGTGATGCGCTCATTGACATTGGGCTGCTGGGACGCATCTTGCGCCATCGTCAGCGCCATACCGGCAACCTCCACTTCGTTCAAGTGAGATCGCTCCGCTATCTTGGCTACGGCGATGCGGTACATATCGCGGCTTTCGAAATCCATGTGCGCGTACGTATTGGCTGGATCCTGTCGCAGGATGTTCTCAAAAGGAACCAGCGGCTCCAGAATGTTCGTCCATACTGGAAGGCTGACTTCGTGCAGGCAAAGCAAGGACGCATTCAGGGCCGCGTCGCTTGTCGGCTGATCGCTGAACGCTCCGGCGGCCTGGGCGAGAATTTCTTCCAACAATGCCATTTTCAGCGCGACCGGGAAGGTCCACAGTTCCCGCAGGCTGAGAGGCTCTTCGGCTTGAAATCCTTTAAGAAAAGTGGAAAGTCCCGACAGACTCCACCGATACGTCGATGCTGTGAACAGTGCTTGTGCGACGCCGACGATCCTTGGAGTTTCGCGCGCTGTAACACTGCGTACAAATGGCAAGTTGACGAGACTGCGCAATGAACTCTGAATTTCTATGGCGGTTGACCGCAATAGGCGCGTGTTGGCTTCCAGCCTTTGAATGCCGGGCGGCACATCTTCCGGCTTAGGACCTTGTTTCTGTGGATGCTGTGCTCGGACCTGTTCTTCCGTGTAGCGTGCCAGCGCGAAAACGGAGGCAGCCATCAAGAGGGTTTGTTCCTTGAATTGTTTCAGGTTGGATGGTTGCGCCAGCATCCGTTGCCGCGCTGCGAAAGTGCGCCCCTGCGCGTACAGGTCAGTCATGTCAGGAGAATTCATCGGTAGCTCGCCGCCTGCATTTCAAACATCTCAGCGTACAGCCCGCCACGCTGGATCAATTCTTCGTGCGTTCCTTCTTCGGTCAAAACTCCGTGTGAAAGAACGACGATGTGGTCGGTCATTTTGACCGTCGAAAAGCGATGTGAAATCAACAGTGCCATTTTTCCCCGCGTCAGTTCCGCAAAACGTTGAAAAACTTCCTGCTCGCTGCGTGCATCGAGCGCCGCAGTCGGTTCATCCAAGATCAGCAACTGTGCATCTCGCAGGTAAGCGCGCGCCAGCGCCATCCGCTGCCACTCTCCTCCAGACAGATCGACGCCGCCCTCGAAGCGGCGGCCTAATTGCTGATCGATTCCTCCAGAGAGACGCGCAATCACCTCGTCAGCCAGGCTCATCTGGGCGGCGTTTTCGATCCGGTCCAACCGATCGCGTTCTTCAATTCGGCCCACAGCGATGTTATCTCTAGCCGTCATCTCGTACCGCATAAAATCCTGGAAGATGACTCCGATCTCATGGCAAAGGTCTTCCATGTCGTAATCCCGCAGGTCGACGCCATCGATGAGGATCTGGCCCTCTGTGGGGTCATACAGACGTGTGATGAGCTTTACGATGGTGGTTTTGCCCTGGCCATTTTCTCCGATCAGCGCGACCCGTTCGCCGGGGCGCAAATGAAAATTGAAGTCCTTCAACACCAGGCGCGTGGTTCCGGGATAGGCAAATGAGACGTTTCGGAACTCGACGCCCTGTCGTATGGGCCGCGGAATTTCGATGGCGTTCGGCTTGGAGCGGACGGTAGGTTCCATTGCAAAGAAGCCGAGAAGATCGGTCAGGAATAAAGCCTGATCGGCAACGCCAGAGGCATTGACGAAGATTTGTTGCAGGTTCGCGCTCACTTGAAGGATCGCATTGATCAAAACGGCGAGGCCGGCAACTGTGAATTTTCCTCGGATCGTGTCCAGTAAAACCAGCGCATAGGCGCTGTAATACCCGGCGGTTGCCAGCAGAGAAAGAAGTGAGCCGGCAACGAGGCGGCGTTTCGAGAGATCGACATTCTGATAGAAAATTGTGTTCGCCATTCCTCGAAAACTGCCGACCAGGAAATCCCGCAATCCAAAAAGTTTCAGTTCTTTCGCTGCTTCTTTGCTGCCTCCCAGGTCCCGCAGATAATCCATCTTGCGGCGCAGCGGCGTCTGCATGAAATTCTTGGCGTAACCCAGAAATGCGAAGTGGCTTTCTCCCAGCAAGGCGGGGATCGTTCCGGCGATCAGCAGCAGCAGCAGCCAAGAAGAAAAGCTCGCGATATACAGAGATAAAAACAGCGTGGTTAAGACCTGTTGGATTAGAGTGCCAACCATTTGAATCATGGCGATGCGGTCCGTGGCCTGCGCCTTGGCACGCTCCAGACGATCATAATAATCCGGATTTTCAAATGCCGTAATGTCGAGCTGCGAAGCATGCTCCATTACGCGAACGCTAATATGTTGCAGGTAAAGATCGCCCAGCAGACTGTCGCAAAAGCCAACCCCGCGGCTCAAGATGGCGGCAAGCGAGGCCAACCCAAACTCCAGGCCTACGACCCACCAGAAATATGGCGGCAAGGATGTGTGGTACCGGAAGCCATTGACGACTGCCTGGATGAGCCAATAGGACACTTTCAGAATTGCCACAGGCGTAAGGGCCAGCGCAATGCGAAGAGCTATGGACCAGATAACTGTCTTCGGCCCGCACTCCCATACCATCTGCATCACCGGCGGGATGTTGCGCATGGCGCTCAGCCGCGAGCGCCATGTATCTCCATACGATTTGTTGGTTGTAGTTTCCGCCACTGGAGGTCGATGCCGCATCTATATAAAATCAGGACTAAATAATGCATGGGAGCAGGAATATTTCACCACGTCAATGCGGATACCAACCGGAACCGCCAGGCTCTTATCGAATGAGATGCTGGATGTGCCGACACGTTGAGTTTAGATGAGATATGGACTGCGTAGGTTAGTCCAGTCCTTCCGCAATTCTATGACAATTCTTAAAATTACTTGAATATGGCCCAAAGACCGATTGAATCCTGTGGAGTAATTGGCGATCTGCATACCGTGGCACTGGTAGCGATGGATGGCGACATCGATTGGTGCTGCCTGCCGCAGTTTGACTCGCCCAGCGTGTTCGCCGCCCTGTTGGACGAGAAAAAAGGCGGACATTTCAAGTTGGCGGCAGAGCAGGCCGGAACGAACCGCCAGATGTATATGCCGGAAACCAACGTTTTGCTGACTCGATTTCTGTGCGCGGAAGGGGTTGGCGAGGTGATCGACTTTATGCCGGTTCGCCAGGAAAAGAGCCGGCAGAGCGACTCCGTTATTCATGAGATTGTGCGCATTGCCAGAGCGGTACGCGGAGTAATGAGGTTTCGGCTGGAGTGTGCTCCCGCCTTCAACTACGCACGGACTCCGCACCGAGCCACTCTAACGGAAGGGGGAGTTCTATTCGACTCGGAAAAAGATCGCATGATTCTTCTCGGTCCTGGAGACTGGCGAATCGAGGACGAAAAAGCGATCCTGCAATTTACGCTGCAGCCGGGAGAAACCGCGGAGTTCGCCCTGCGATATCTAACCGAGGAGGACGGAGCGGACCTCAAGGCCCCTGTGGACGGAGACAAGCTGATGGACGAAACTCTGGAATTCTGGCGCGAATGGCTGTCGCATTGCAAGTATGAAGGTCGTTGGCGAGAGATGGTTCTTCGCTCGGCGCTAACGCTTAAATTGCTGACCCATCGGCCCACCGGCGCAATAGTGGCTGCGCCCACATGCAGTCTGCCGGAGGAAATAGGTGGCGTACGCAACTGGGACTACCGGTACACATGGGTACGCGACGCGGCGTTCACGGTATTTACGCTGGTGCGTCTCGGCTTTCCTGACGAGGCGACTGCCTTCATTGGATGGCTGGCCGAGCGAATCCATGAGCAGGCGGGCGCGCAGGGTCCGTTGAACACGATGTACAGCATCGACGGCGATAGCGAATTGACCGAATACACCCTCGAGAACATGGCGGGCTATCGCAACTCGCGGCCTGTCCGTGTCGGCAACGCTGCTTCCAACCAGTTACAGTTGGACATTTACGGCGAGATGATGGACGCGATTTATCTCTACGACAAACACGTCTCTCCCATCTCCTACGATTTATGGATGCGTATCCATGGGGTGCTGTTGTGGGTTGCGGACAACTGGACCCAACCGGACGATGGCCTATGGGAAATTCGTAGTGAGCGACAGCAGTTCGTGTATTCCAAACTGCAATGCTGGGTCGCTCTCGATCGGGGTATTCGGCTCGCAAGCCAGCGAAGCCTCCCACTCGACCGCGTGAAGCTGGAAACAGAACGAGATCGCATCTTTGCATCGATTATGAAAGATGGGTGGGATCCTAAGCAGCAAAGCTTTACGCAATCCTACGACTCGAAATCCTTGGACGCGAGTAACCTGATGATGCCCATTGTGAAGTTCATCGCGCCGAAGGATCCGCGCATGCTCAGCACGATCGACCAAATCATGGAGAAGCTTGTTTCCGACAGCCTGGTCCATCGATATGAACTGAGTGGAGAGTTGGCAACCAAAGATGGCCTGACCGGGCACGAAGGCACATTCAGCATGTGTACGTTCTGGCTTGTGGATGCACTGGCGCGCGCGGACCGGCTCGACGAGGCACGATTCATCTTTGAAAAGATGCTTACGTATGCGAATCACCTTGGCCAGTATTCCGAGGAGATCAGTTCAACCGGCAGCGCGCTTGGCAACTTTCCACAAGCGTTCACGCATCTAGGGCTGATAAGTGCGGCCCTGCATTTAGATGAAAAACTGCGGAGGTGAAAGTCATTTTCCATGCAATCGAATCGCAAGCTCCCCGCGTCCGTGCAAACTCCTGGGTAGCAAACTTAGGCCCTTCCATTCAGGAAGATGGTTGCCTGTTTCGTCTCTGGGCGTGGCCAAACGTGAACATCGAGCTAGTTCTCGAAAGGGAATCATCGCGCTCCATTCCTATGGCGCCCGATGCGGATGGCGTGTATCAGGTGCGCGTGGAAGGAGTAGGTTCCGGCGCGCGCTACTGGTTCAGGATTGACGGAGCGGGTCCGTATCCGGACCCAGCGTCTCGCTTTCAGCCGTTGGGCGTTCACGGCCCATCGCAAGTCATCGACCACAACAGCTTCGCATGGAAGGATACCGAGTTCCAGTCACCGTCGCTGCGTGAGTTGGTTCTCTACGAACTGCATGTGGGGACGTTCACCACTGCGGGAACATTTCTAGCAGCGATCGAGAAACTCGATGATCTGCAACAACTGGGTATCAACGCCATCGAACTGATGCCGATTGCGGATTTCGCTGGCGAGCATAACTGGGGCTACGACGGAGTTTCTCCTTATGCTCCGGCCCACAGTTATGGAACCCCGGATGACCTTCGCG
>JAJZDO010000912.1 GCA_021805955.1 Acidobacteriota bacterium | reverse complement strand
GCATGGGCATCGAGCGCGCCGTGGCCTGGATCTGCGGACTGGACCATGTTCGCGAAACGATTCCCTTCGCCCGCACCTTGAACCGCATCTACCCGTAATTGTTTTTGAATGATTTTTCAAGCCACGATTTTCTTCCAGTGGAGTTATTCTGAACGGAGCCTAGCGTGGTCAAGAATCCAGAGGATAGTCGCACCGTCGGCCCTGCAAGAAAAACTCCAGCCATCCCGCGCGCACATCGTGGGCAGGCCAGCGGAATCCAAAGTCTGCCGCGTCGCAACATTCGCATTCTCGGCGTGCCGCTCGATCTGGGCCAGTCCCGGCGTGGCGTGGACATGGGTCCGTCAGCGGTCCGCGTCGCTGGGTTGCAGGCGCGTTTGGAAGCGTTGGGCCACCGCGTTCAGGATGCTGGCAACATCGCCGTCGATATTGCCGAAACTCAAAGCATTGGCCAGCACGATGCCAAATATCTCCACGCAATCACGGAGACCTGCGCCCGCGAGGCCGAGCAGGTGCTCGAAACCCTCGCCGCCGGCCAAACGCCGCTGGTGCTGGGCGGCGATCACTCCATCGCCGTCGGCACGGTTTCAGGAGTGGCGGAATTCCACCGCCGCAAGCAGCAAACCATCGGCTTGATCTGGATCGATGCCCATGCCGACATCAATACGCCGGCCACGTCGCCCAGCGGCAACGTGCATGGCATGCCCCTGGCGGCGCTGATGGGCCTGGGGCCCGACCCGCTGAAAAATATCTTTGGATGGTCCCCTAAGGTTGCGCCCGCGAACGTCGCCCTCGTCGGAGTGCGTGACATCGACGCAACCGAGAAAGAAAACATTCGCCGTGCGGGAATCACCGAGGTCTACACCATGCGCGACATCGACGAGCGTGGCATGCGCACCGTCATGGAAGAAGCCCTGCGCGCGGCTGGGCGCGGCACGGCCGGCTATCACATCTCGCTCGATATGGACTGGATCGATCCGGAAGATGCCCCCGGTGTCGGCACGCCGGTGCGCGGCGGAGCGACCTATCGCGAAGCACACCTGGCCATGGAAATCATCGCCGACCACGGCCGCATGGCGAGCTTCGAACTGGTCGAGGTCAACCCCGTGATCGACGAGCACAATCGCACCGCGGAGCTGGCCGTCGAGCTGATCTGCTCCGCCTTCGGCAAGAAAATCCTGTAGGCGGTTTCAGAGATGTTGTAGCTGGAAGCCCGTCATTCTGAGCGCAGCGAAGAATCCAGAGAGGGAAGGCGGCGCAACTCAGGCGGTGTCCGCTGGGATTTCTCACTCCGTTTCGCGGAGCTACCCTGAGCGTAGCCGAAAGGGCTCAGAATGATTCCAGCTCCCGGCCAAGGGTCCGGCTACTGCGGCTGGGTGCTGCGCTCCACTTTGCGCGCGCCCTGGTCGGTTTTCTGCGCCGTCTTGTGGGTGGCCTTTTTGGTCCCGCTCTTGGTGGAGCTCCACGCTTTCTTGGTTCCATGCTTGGTCGAATGCCAGGTTTTCTTCGTCCCGCTCTGGACGCCTTCGCCAGTGTCCTTCGCCGCGTTTTTCGTGCTGTGGTCGGCATTTTTCATGTCCTGCTGAAAGCCGGGATTGGAACTTTGCGCCCATGCGGCAGGCAGAAACGCGCCGCCAACACACAACGCGGAACACAGCGCCAGCACGCGCAAAGATTTCTTACTTGCAATTGTTTGCATGAATCCTCCAGTTGAAGATAAAGATTCCAAATTCCCGCCTGGAGTTGTAGCGCGAAAGGAAACTCCGAAGCTGTTCCAACTTCGTTTTCATCCAAAGTCCCGAAGGAGACTGGCTTTACTCCGCCCGCAGCGCCTGCATGGGATCGACGGAAGCAGCTTGCAATGCAGGGATCAATGATGCGACGGTCGCGATCGCCAGCAAAAGTCCCGCCGAGGCAAGCAGCACCCAGGGATCGTGCGGCGAAATCTCATAGAGAAAACTCGCGAGCACACGAGAAGCAAGCATGCCTGCCACCAGTCCGGCAACGCATCCAACGGCTGCGACGCGTGCATTCTCACCAAACACCATTGCTGCCACTTGCACTCGCTGCGCGCCCAGGGCCATGCGAATGCCGATCTCACTCGTTCGCCGCGCGGTCTCGTATGCCAGAGTTCCATACAAGCCGATTGCTGTGATTAGCAAGGCACATCCGGCAAAGAAGAGCGACAACAGCGCCATCATTCGCTGAGCGCTAATTGAATCATTCATCACGCTGTCCATGGTCGCGATCTCAGGCGCGGGAATCGTCGGCGTCAACCGTGCGGCGAGTGAACGCGCAGCCGCGGCCAACGGCGCCACCGGCCCATCGAATCGCACCACTGCCGTATACGATGGCTTCTTCTCATTGAGCTGCGTGCCCAATACCTGCGTTATAGGCAAGTAGGCCATTGCCGGTGACGAGCTTGGCAGATCGTCGTACTTTGTGTCGCCTACCACCCCAATCACTTCATACAAAGTCTTGGCATCAACATTTTGCACTTCTTGCCCGATTGCATTTTTTCCAGGAAAGAGCTGCTTCTCTGCGGCACGGTTCAGAATGACCTTCAATCCTGATGGCTTTGTGTCTGTCCATTGGAATTCCCGCCCAGCGAACACGGGAATGCGCATCGTCAGGAAGTAACCCGGGCCCACCCTGTTTTCGAAGGTATCGTGGGCGCTGCCGCCTGGCGCAGCGAAGGTATTGTCCCAGGTTTCGCCGGTCATCGGAATGACACGTTCCCAGCTCACGTTCTTGACGCCGGGCAAGTGGCCAATCTGATCGCCCATGGTTTCGTACAGACGTGTCAACGCATCTCCGTCCAGCGGCTGTTTCGCCATATTGAAGGTGATGTTTACCAATCCCTTGGAATCGAATCCGAAGTTCGAATGATAGAGCTTCGCCAGGCTCGTCGCCAGCAATCCCGCGCCAACCACAAGGACCATCGTCAGCGCTACCTCCGATAACACCAGCAGTCGCGCTAGAATCCTCCGTCGAACATGTGTCTGCCGGGAGTGCTGGCCATTCTTGATGTGGTCATTTAGATTACCCTCGGTTGCCTGCAGTGCCGGTATCAGACCAATCAAAAGAGTGGTTCCAGCCGCTATGGCTGCGACAAACAAAAACACACGCATATCAAGCGAGATGTCCACGTACGCGGTCCAAAAACCACTCATCAGCATCGAGGCTGACGAACGAGCAACCAGCGGCGCCATCGCAAGTCCAACGGCAGCACCCATCAACGTAATCAACAAACTCTCCATAAGCAGTTGGCGAATAAGTCTTGCCCGTGGTGCACCGAGTGCGCGCCTAGTTGCCAACTCTCGTTCGCGGGCCGCAGCTCGTGCCGTCAGCAAACTCGCTAGGTTCAAACAAGCCAGTAGCAGGATTCCTCCACACATCACAAACACGGCAACGAGTGGCTTGCGAAAGAACATTCGAAGAAAAGTAAAGCCCCGCCCTCCCGGCTCCGCTACAAAGTGGAAGTGGTATTTTTCTGCCTGTGCGATCCACTCCGCGTCCGAGACTTGCGCATGTGCGATCGGCATCGATGTTGGAAGGAGTGCACCATTCGTCCGTTGCAAAGAAATTCCAGATTTACGTCGGGCCATCACTGTCAACCAATGGAAATTTACGCCCCCTGCAATCCAATTCTCCGGAGCGTCGATGATCGGTTCAGCCGATAGCGGCACATAAATCTCTGGCCTCTGGGCGGGATCGGCTCCAATGAAGCGCGTCGGCATCACTCCCACCACGGTAAACGGCACATTGGCGATGATTAGTTTGTGGCCCACCACGTTTGGATCGCGATGAAACTGATGCTGCCAGAAACTCTCGCTGATCACGGCGGCAAGTCCCTCTGGATTACCTCCGGTTTGGTCGTCGACCGATGTCAGATATCGCCCCAGAAGCGGCGGTGTATCTAACGCCGGGAAAAATTCTCCGCTGGTAAGCATTCCGCGAACGGATTCATTCGTCGATCCTTCCCGAACCTGGAAATTGTTCCGGCCGCTGAAGGCAAACACATCTGAGAAGATTTCGTGACTTCGCTCAAGCCCACGGAAAAGCGGAGCCGAGAAGCTATATCCGGGTCGCTCGCGATCCTGGTCCATCCGCAGCACCACAAGCTGGTCAGCATGAGGAACTAGTAATGGCCGAAGCATCAATCCATTGATCAGCGAGAAGATGGCCGTGTTTGCGCCGATGCCCAGCGCCAACGTCAGGATTGCAGTCAGTGCGAAGCCGGGGGATTTGCGGAGTTGGCGAAGGGCGAATTTGATGTCCGCCCAGATGCCTTCGACCAGCGGCCACGTCCAGATTTCGCGGCTGCGCTCCTCAATCAGGGTGGTATTGCCGAAGGCACGGCGGGCGGCGTGGACGGCTTCCTCGCGCGGCATTCCACTCGCGACCAGCGCCTCGATCTTTTCTTCCAGATGCTGGTGCATCTCCTCGGAAAGATCGTCCGTCATCCTTCGGCGTCCAAACATGCGCTTCAGCGGATTCATTTCTGCCCCCTAACCCTTGGCCGGGGCCAGCACCAGCGAAATTCCTTCGAGCATCTGCTCGAAGCGCGAAACTTCGCGTTCCAGATGCTTCGCCCCTTTGGACGTAATGCTGTAGGTCCTCACCCGGCGGTTGGTCGGCGAAATTTTCCATTCCGCCTCGACCAGGCCAGCCTTCAACATGCGTTGCAGCGCGGGGTAGAGTGAGCCTTCCTCGACCTGGAGCAGATCCCGCGACCGCTGCTGAATGTGCTGGACCAGCGCGTATCCGTGCATCGGCTGCCGGTGCAGGGTTTGTAGCACCATGATTTCGAGCGCCCCGGGGAACAGGTCGCGCGCAACGGTTTGGGGTGACGATTTTGCTTTAGGAGTCATAGGCTAGTTCTCAACACGCCTAGAGTAAACAAGTATGCGCCGGGCCGTCAATCGTTTCTTTCCGGCCTTCCTCGCCGTTCCGAACCGGGCCGAATTCTCGGCCAATGCGATCGCACTCTCTGCGGTGCATCTTGTGGCCAACGTGGTACAGAGATGGGCACCGCGTGGACTTTCGTTGACTCTGGGGGCGCTTTTCGCTATCCTTAAGGTCTTGCGCAGTGTTGCGTTTCTCTGCCTGCACCCTCCGGTGCGTGGCGGCACGCAAAGCGTCTTTCGGTTTCATCGCCCCTCGACGCAGCAACCGGTTTGTTCTCTGCGCTCCATCGCGTGATCTGCAGCAGGTTTTCCGGCAGCCGACTGTCCGGTGCGCTCTGCCTCGCGAAGCTTGGCAACTATTTTTTTGAAGTTTGTTTGGGAGAACTGGAACCATGTCTACCTTTATTCCGCGTCCGCAGGACATTACGCGCAAGTGGTACGTGCTGGACGCCAGCGGCAAAACGCTGGGACGGCTCGCCACCGAGGCCGCGCGCGTGTTGAGCGGGAAAAATAGCCCGCAATATACGCCCTACATCGACACGGGTGACCATGTCATTGTGCTGAACGCGGAGAAGGTCCGCCTGAGCGGGTTGAAGAGCCAGCAGAAGATGTATCGCCGCTACACCGGGTTCCCGGGCGGAATCCGCGAGGAGTCGTTTGTGCGCCTGATGGCGCGTCGGCCCGATCGCGTGGTGGAGCAGGCCATTACCGGCATGTTGCCGAAGAACAAGATGGGTCGCCAGATGGCCACCAAGTTGAAGGTGTACCGCGGCGACACGCATCCGCATGAGGCGCAGAAGCCGATTGCGATGACACTGAACGATTCAGCAACCGCAAAGAAAACTTCGTAACGGGACAGCGAAAAACGTATGGCAGAATTGATTCAGTATTACGGAACCGGTCGGCGCAAGACGAGCATTGCTCGCGTGTTTCTGCGTCCAGGCAGCGGCAAGATTACCGTGAATGGTCGCGCCTTTGAGGATTATTTTGTCACCGAGCAGCAGCGCATCGCGGCCAGGCGCGTGCTGGTCGCAACCGACCTGGCAGGCACGTTCGATGTGCTGACCACGGTGAAGGGCGGCGGCGTGACAGCGCAGGCCGATGCCGTGAAAATGGGGACCGCTCGGGCATTGCTCGAATACAACATTGAACTGCGTGCCAGCCTGAAGGAACAAGGCTTTTTGACCCGCGATGCCCGCATGAAGGAACGCAAGAAGTACGGGCAGAAGGGCGCTCGCAAGCGCTTCCAGTTCAGCAAGCGGTAATTTCCTCATCGGATTTACGAGAGGGAGTCATTCTGAACGACGCGCAGCGCAATAAAGAATCCAGAGGATGTTGAAGGAATAATCGCCGCCATCCTCGTCTGGATTCTTCGCTGCGCTCAGAATGACGAGCATTGTTTTTGAACTAGAAACAAAAATTTCCCCACGGGGATGAATCTGAGCCAGCTTTCAATCTGGCCGGATGCAAATCACAAGGAGGTCGTTTGGCCACTATCACCATGAAGGAACTGCTCGAAGCGGGAGTCCACTTCGGGCATCAGACGAAGCGCTGGAACCCAAGGATGAAGGAATATATCTTTGGCGAACGGAACGGGATATACATCATCGATCTGCAAAAGACCTTGAAGATGTTCAAGGAAGCCAGCAAGTATGTGACCGACCTGGCTCTCGAAGGCAAGACGATTCTATTTGTCGGCACCAAACGGCAGGCGCAGGACGCCATTGCCGAGGAAGCCACCCGTTGCGGCATGTTCTACATCAACCAGCGTTGGCTGGGCGGTCTGTTGACCAATTGGACGACCGTGCAGAAGTCTGTGAAGCGCCTTCAGGAACTGGATGAGATGGCCACCGACGGCCGCTACGACCTGATGACGAAGAAAGAAGTCATCAAG
>JAJZDO010000662.1 GCA_021805955.1 Acidobacteriota bacterium | reverse complement strand
GGTGGAACGGCCGGAACCAACGCGAACCCGGCAAGTAAGTGAATGGAGAACGGATTGAACTTTATCATGCAGACTTTGTCGAACCCTACCGCCGCTGATTTCTCTCGTGGGCCTGCCAGAGTGGGAATGCGCCGCACCGCCAAAATTGGTTCCGTCGCCATGGCCGGCGCTCTTTTCTTCGCCGCGCTCACGGGCTGCTCCCGCACGCCAGGCCCGGATGTCTGGGCCACGGTCAATGGTCACCCGATCATGAAATCGGAAGTGAATAAGTATTACCAGAACCAGGTCAATTCGATGCAACAGCCGCCGACGGCGGACGAATCCGCCATGCTGAGGCTGGAAATCCTCGATAAGCGGATCAGCGAAGAAGTGATCCGGCAACAGGCTGAAAAACTGCACCTGGTGGCCACCGACGCGGAAGTTGACGCCAGACTCGCGCAATACAAGGCCCCCTATACGGAGCAGCAGTTCAACGATGAACTGAAGGCCAAGGGGCTAACCCTGGAAGATGTTCGCCGCGATATCTGGCTGAACATGACCACCGAAAAAGTACTGAATAAAGAGATCGAATCCAAGATCAATATCACCGACGCCGACGTCGCCAATTTCTATAACCTGCACCAGGTCGAATTCAATCTAATAGAACCGGAGTACCACCTGGCGCAAATCGTCGTCACTACGAATCCAAACCAGCAAGTGGAGAACCGGCAAAACAGCAAGGCGCGCAACGACGAGGAAGCACAAAAAAAGATCAATGCCCTGCATAACCAGTTGGAAACTGGAGCGGATTTTGCCCAGCTCGCCATCAACTATTCTGAAGCGCCCGACACCACCTCCAGCGGAGGCGATATGGGCTTTATCAAGGCATCGCAGTTGAAGTCTGACCCCGAAGTCTACGCCGCGATCAGCAAACTGCAGCCCGGTCAGATCACCCCGGTTCTGCCCATCACTCAAGGGGCGTCCAAACAGCCGGCCGCCTACATGATCTGCAAGCTGATTGCGATCGAACCTGCGGGACAGCATCCCTTAAGCGATCCTCGCGTGCAGCAGATGATTCGCCAGCAATTGCACGACAGCCGCTCTCGCCTGCTGCGGAGCGCCTACAACGAAGTGCTGCGCGATCAGGCGCGCGTTGTCAATTATTATGCGGAAGACATTCTGAAGAACGCCCACTAAGAGCGGATTTTCAGATACTGCAATCAAAATGTGAGGAGTCATTCTGAGCGCAGCGAAGAATCCAGAGGGTCATAGCAACGTTTACAATGCGGACATCGTCTGGTTTCTTCACCGCAAATGACTACGCCAACCATCAATCTGCTCTAGCGTCATAGAACCCCATTCCCCACATCGAGTTCTCGTCCATGACGATGACAACTCGATGTGCTGAAGACGCACCGTGTTCCCGCAGCACGTGCCCATTGGATCCACAGCCTTTCATGCGCCGATCCTCGCTCCGATTCGCTATGCTTGCCGCCGTGGCCGGACTTCTTCTTGCCCCTGTCGCCCTCATCCGTAAACAGCACAAGGCTACTTCGATGCCGCGTCTGTCTCGCAACCGCGGTGCCAGCCAGATCTTTGTTGATGGAGAATTGAACGGCGACGACGATAACCAGGGCCGCTATCTGCGAATGCCCACCGAAGAATTCACGATCCGTCGGATTCGCTTGTATCACTATCCTGCGCATTGAAGAGAACTACCTGGAGACTACATTGAAGAGTGGGCAAAAATTGCCGACAGGGTCTTGCCTGCCCGCGCGTCACTTCCAAAAACACAAAGGCCCCCGAATATTTCGGAGGCCTCAATGGCTTGAATCCCGTCCTGCTATGTCGCAAAACCTATTTTCCTAGAACGATGCCCTTCGGAGCGTTCTGGTTTGCCTTAATCTGATTGGCCTTGCGCGCCGCCATCGCCTTCTGCACCCAATCGTCTGCTGTAGCAATATCCGCCTTGCGAGCCGTATCGTCTCCACATTCGGTTTCGGCCTTGCGGCGATACAGCAGGTTGATATAAGCCATTGCGTCGTCGTAATTTTCCTTCAACTGGGTCGCCTTGATCAGTTCGTCCAACCCTTGCTGGATCAGCGGAGTGTTTTTCTCAGCCAAAGCTTCGCAAGCCTTCTTGTCTTTGATGGGATCGCCATTATCATGCAGCCCAAACGACTGGCGCACGGGGATGGCGTTCTTGTATGCCATTGTCCAGTCGATCACGCCGATGGTATAGTACGCCGCCGCATCGCTTGGATCCACGGCGATCACTTTATTCTGATACGTCTTGGCTTCATCGAAGTTTTGAATGTTAAGGTATAGCGCCGCAATTCCCTTCAAAGCATTGATGTTCTTAGGCTCCTTATTCAGGACAATTTGAAAGTTCTGAATCGCGAGTTGCGCATTTTTCAAATTGTCAGGAGTTAGGAGGTTGGGAATCACCTGCTGGGAATACGCCGTCGCCAGATAGAGGCGCGCCATCGGCAAGGCAGGATCGAGCGCCACGGCCTGCTGAAAGTGATCGATGGCTGCTTCATAGCGGGCCGACTTGAAAGCGTTCACGCCCTTGTTCAACTGGTCGCGGGCCTTAAGTCTGTTACATCCGGTGGTGAGAAATAACACAGTACATAGCAATGCTGCCATGACCGGAAGACGTACAATGCGATTCATTCGGCTTGACCTCTCCTTACAATCAGTCGACGCCCACCCAAGCTGGAATGGCAGGGAAAACCTTTGCAGAAGTTGTGATTTTCCTTACTGTGTGATCTTACTCTGTTTCGTGCAATTGAGAAAGCTCTCGAACACGCCAGTTCCCACCATCCAAAATTTGGCGCAGAACAGGCTGCAGATACTGCCGCTATTGGCCGGCAGCAATCTTCGGAGTGATTACGCCGATGTGGTCCACGTTGGCCTGGTTGCCGATATCCACGACATCTGCAATCACTGCCCAGTCCAGATTCGGGTCGCCCTTGATAAACATCACCTTGGTCGCGCGCGTGGCATAAATCGCCTCCAATTGAGACAGCAACTGGCTATGCACAACATCCGTCTCGTTAATCTTATACGCAGGCTTTCCGCCAGGAGACGCGAGCACTTGCACCACAATCGTGCGGTCGCTGTCATTCTGGTGCTGCGGATTCTTGGGCGGCTGCGGTACCAGTGCGTCCAATCCGTGAGGCGTGGTCGGGGTGATGACCATGAAAATGATCAGCAACACCAGCAGCACATCGATTAGAGGGGTGACGTTCGGGGTGGAAGAGAGTCCGCCGCCGCCACCGGTTGTCATTGCCATAAGATTGTCCTCGCTTCAAGTAAATGCGGTATCGGTGCATGCGACCGCCCGCGCTCTGTTCCGTTCCATGTTGCGTTGCCTGCGATGTAGCCGGGAATCCTTCCCAGGATACGCGTCTCCATCTTTAGGTGCCCGACGGGTTCGGCGGAGTCTTCTGATTCGGTGGCGGCGTCGACTCCGGAGCTGGTTCCGTCAGGAAGCCGACCTCATCGACTCCGGCGGTACGCAGGTTGTCGATCGCATCCATCACGACTCCGTAGCGTGCTCGCGCATCAGCACGAATATACACGGTCTTGTTCGGCTTGTTTTCCAGCATTGCCTGCGCCTTGGGGCCAAGATCGGCCAGCGAAATCTGATTGGCGCCCAGATAGACTCGGCCATCGCGCACAATCGAAACTTTCACTACGTCTTCATGGTCGGCGTCTGGCATCGGCGTCGCGCTCATCGTCCTGGCCAGTTCGACGTTCACCTTGTTGTTCAACATGGGGGTGACGACCATGAAAATGATCAGCAACACCAGCATCACGTCGACCATCGGGGTCACGTTGATGTCTGAATTGACTTTTTTGCCTTCGTCTCTTTTTGCAATTGCCATAACTAAACTCCCAGAGGTCTAGAACCCCACACCGCACAAGGGGGCATGGAACATAGCCCAAGATGTTTTCAGGTTCGGCCCGGTAGGCCAGCGAAGCTCTCCAGCTTCGCCAGCCACAACCGTCATTCCTGTGTGAAACCGTTTCCTGAACTTCCAGGCTTCCAATTAGCGGCGTGCGCCTTGCTTCAGGAAGTAGTCCACCAGTTCGCTGGAGGAGTTGTCCATTTCGACATCGAAGGCTTCCACGCGGTTGGTGAAGTAGTTGAAGGCCATAACGGCCGGGATGGCAACGAACAGACCGAACGCGGTGGTGACCAGCGCTTCAGAAATACCGCCGGCCACTGCGCCGATGCCGGATGTCTTCTGGGTTGCGATCGATTGAAACGCGTCAAGAATACCGATGACCGTTCCGAACAGTCCGATGAAGGGCGCCGTCGAGCCGATGGTGGCCAAACCGCCCAGGCCGCGCTTCAGCTTGGCATGGACAATGGCTTCCGACCGTTCCAGGGCACGCTGGCTGGCTTCAACCTGATCTTCCGTGACGGTGCCGCCGCTGCCGTAATTGCGGAACTCCTGCAGTCCAGCGGTCACGACTTCGGCCAGGTGGGACTTCTTGCTGCGGTCAGCGACCTTGATCGCTTCATCCAGGCGGCCTTCCTTCAGGGCTCCTGCGACCTTGGGGGCAAATTCACGGCTCTGCTTGCGGGCAGCCGAGAAATATAGAGCACGGTCGATCATTACAGCCAACGACCACACCGACATGATCAGGAGAAGGAACACAACGCCCTTCGGCAACCAGCCCATGTTGTGCCACATTTCCACGATGCTGAAGCCGGGCTGCTGCTGATCTTGAAAGAACGCGGCGAAAGAAGCCGTGTGGGGAACGAATTGCGATACGTGTGCGAGAATCACAGGAATTTATCCTCCTTAAGGATAAGCTTGCTTTGGTTGATACCGGGCTACTACTTGTTTTGAGCGAGTAAGTGCGAAGTTATCACTCATTCAAAGTGAAAACAACCTGGATTGTTGTGTCGACGTCTACAGGTACCCCGTCGAGCACGGTTGGACGATACCGCCAGCGCCGCACGGCATCCAATGCAGCCTGTTGCAACATGGCCGGACCGCTGACCACCTTCAGGTCCTGGATGGATCCAGCTTTTCCAATCGTTGCAGCCAAAACTACCGTGCCCTGAATGCGGGCCGCTTTGGCAATTGGCGGATAGACGGGCTGCACTTGATCGATGATCTTGCTGGCCTCAACACCGGACGAGACCGTAATCTTCTTCGGCGCAGCCACCTTCACCACCGGGCCATTCCCCATACTGCCAAGAATGCCCCCAATCACGCCGCCACCACCGCCAAGACCGCCCATCCCCTGAACGCCGCCGGTAACTCCTTGCGGCGGGGGAGCATCTTCCTTCACCATCTTGATGGTCTTTGGAATTTTGCTGGGTGCCGTCAACTGGTCCGCCATCGACTCCACGTGTACCTGCACTACTTTCACCTGCGGGGGTGGAGGCGGTGGTGGAGGCGGCGGTGGTGGTGGTGCCACCAGCAAGGTTGCCAACGCTTGGTTTGGCAACGCCTCCGGATAAATAAGAGGAATCAAAATCAGGATTGCAACCACTGTCGCATTCAAAATTGCCGTGGCAATCATCCAGTACTTGCTTTTTGTTTTCAGCTTGTTAGCCGACTCAAATGTGCTGTCTTCGAACATAGCGGACCCCCCTCGCGTACTCTTCGCCAAACCTTGTTTTTTCTTAGACACCGGAACCAGGGTAAAAAGTTCCCGGAATATTTCCAATCCGATTACTTTCCATAAACATCCCGGCTTTCGGGCTTTCCTTATGTTTCGCCGGTCACCGGAGGGGGGCGGGGCTGGCGCTGCATCGCGTACTTGACAACGAAATAACCGCGCTCTTTCCGTTATGCCTTGACGCGCTTTCCGGCTGGCAGCGTCGCAACCTTACCGCGCTTGCCGCGCCAGTCCTGATACGCCACCAGCATCGGTGCCGCCACTGCAATCGAGGAATACGTGCCGATCAGGATGCCGACCACCAGGGCAAACGAGAATCCGTTCAAAACCTCGCCGCCAAACAGGAACAGAGACAATACCGTCAAAAATGTCAGTCCGGAGGTCAACACCGTCCGGCTCAGCGTCTGGTTGATGCTCTTGTTCACGATCTCCGACAGCGTGCCGCGCCGAATCAACTTCAAATTCTCGCGGATGCGATCAAACACAACGATGGTGTCGTTCATCGAATAGCCGATCAGCGTCAGAATCGCAGCCACCACCGTCAACGTCATCTCGCGATTCACCAGACTGAACGCGCCCACCGTAATCAGCGTGTCGTGGAAGACGGCAACGACGGCCGCGACGCCATAGATCAGCTCAAACCGGAACCACAGATACACCAGCATTCCCGCCAGCGAATACAACGTCGCCAGCAGCGCCTTCTGCCGCAGTTGCGCGCCCACCTGCGGTCCAACAATCTCGGTATTGCGCACTGTAAAACCGGACAAATACGCGCCCTGCTGCAGCGCCGATACCACCGCCGGCTCAACCTTCCCGTTCAACTCGGAAAAGGACCCAATCAGGCCATGCTGCACCTTGTCGCGGTAGTCCAGAATTCTGTTCGCAATCTGGGAATATTGCACTTGTTCCACCGCTGGATTTGCCAGATGCAGTGGATCTGCCTGGATCAGGAAGTCCGTCAGTGTCTCGGCTGTGGCATTGTCTAAATCGAGCCTGCCTGCATTCACCGCTCCGTTGGACGCATAATTCTGCTGCAGAGTGTGCACGATGGCGACCCGCCCGGCGTCCAGCGAGGTCTCTTTCGTATCGCGCTCGGGAAGAGAAACAATGACTTCATGGTCCTCTGGGTGCCCAAACCTCACAATGCTCGCGTCATGCAGGCCCACGCGGTCGGCT
>JAJZDO010000197.1 GCA_021805955.1 Acidobacteriota bacterium | reverse complement strand
TCCGATCTGGTTGACTACGTGGTGGTTGTGGATATACACGGTTGGCACCCGGTCCGCGGTCGCCGCGAAGAAGAATGCGTCGTCAAAACCCACTTCGCAGGGTCCGGGTTTTATCTCACCGTTCCAATTGATCTCTCCATCCCCCAACCCGAGGTGCCACTTGCCCACCAGTCCGGTTGCGTATCCATTCGCCTTCAATACGGAGGCGACCGTTGGCTGCCCTGGCTGTACCAACGACTTTGCATCGCCAGGCAGAACCTGGATGCCGTCTCGCCGCCACGCATATTGCCCGGTCAACATTGCATAGCGGGAGGGTGTGCATGTCGCCGCATCGGAATGAGCGTCGGTAAACCGCAATCCCTGACGGGCAAGGGCATCGATGTTCGGCGTGCTCACATTCACACCGCCGTAGCACGTCAGATCTCCATATCCAACGTCATCCGACAGAATGATTACGATGTTCGGTTTTTTGGACATCGCCGGTTTGGTCATCGCTTCGCACTTCCCGCCCACGGCAAGTGCTGCGCCTGCCATTCCCATCCGTCTCGTAAACTCTCTCCGATTCATCACTCGATATTTCCTCTTTGCTGGGTGTGGCGTTTCTCCCGCCATGGGGCGAAACGCATTTTTTTGCTTACCTTTTCGCTATCGCAATCTGCCATCAGATTTCCGCCGCGCTAGCTTCGCTCCTGCGCCAGGTCTTTGCAGAAAGACCGAATTCGCCTTCCCGCTCCTGCCTGTTTGACCCCAGCTATGCGTCTCTGATTTGAGCTGCTTTTGAATCCACATGATGCTGCCCCAATGCGCGAGAGGCTGACAAGGTTATTACGCGCTTGTCACTGTTTCTCTTCGTCAACCTGAAGCACGAGACTGTAAACAAAGATTTTGGCTGCGGCTCATAACGGCAGGTTTCACGGAGTTTCGCAACGTGATGCGGATGTTTCGGCCAATATCACGGATCTCGTCATTTTTCGCTGGCAGATAGCAACCTCGCTGCGCAGATTGCCTGCCGGTTGCGTATAAGAGCTGTGGCGGCAAGGTACATCCAGGCACAGCGCAGAACCCGTCAGCGCCAGAAGCTTCCATCTGGCATGTGTTCTGACTGTATGAAAGGGTTTTGCGGGACATCCTCTTACGCGCCCTGCGTTCGACTTCACGCAGAGTGTACCCAGCGCAGACGACAGCACTCGAATCGATTTCAACGCCAGAAATGGCGCGCAATCAACGTAGGCGTCGAAGGGGTCCCATCAATAACAGACAGGTGAATAACAGCCTGAAAGCTCTTCTGAGTCCAATCCGCTTTTTGGTTGGCGATCAGCTGCGAGAACAGCTCCGGCCGCAAAAAGAACCGGGCCGCGCTCTCCGTACCGTACGTCGTGATGCCAGCGGCGATCATAATGATCTGCCCTGAAGCTGCATCGAAGAGCCGACAGATCATCGCATAGTCCTGAGTCGGATGGCTTGCATGGTTATCGATCGGTCCGTACATCTTCCCAGTCTGGTTATCGCGGATCGCTCCCCCATCTTCAAACCCGATTGGAACCATCGTGAATCTCAGGTTGCTCATGATTCGCGTCGTCCATGTCGAAGAAAACCCACCTAGCAGCAGGCTCGGCTGCTCCCTGATCTGGGAGTAGGTCAACTCCGAGCCGAAACGCACATGGTACGGATAGTGATTGCTTCCCAGAAACTCGGTCGTCTCATTGGCTGCTGTCGCCGCGCCCAGACCTACCCTCTCCGTAACCGAACCATCGTCATTCCGTAGCAGTGGAATGGAGATAAGCAGCGGATTGTGCGTGGCAAAAACCGGCTGCCACAACTGATTCAACGGCATTCTGCGCGTTTCAACGTAACGCACCACTGGCCACGTTACCGCCGCCGCACAGGCCGCGATGCTCGCCCGTAATAAAGTTCGTCGGCTCATCAAACCTGCCACCGATGGCATCGGCGCCAACGGCAGCGCCACGACCGCAGCGGCATCCTGAGTCATGCGTTCAAACGTAGGCACATACCCACCCAAAGGCAGCTGAATACGAACGGCATCGTTACGATTCAACTCGTAATAGTCCGCTAATCGCTTGCGCACCTCCCGGGCCTTCACCCGCACCACCGAATCCTCTCCGGGTTCAAACCTGGAGTCCTTGCCAAACACCTCCATAGCGATCGTTCGCTCTTTGATGGTGTCGCCATGTCCCGTCAGGGTCTCCAGCACCACAAACCGCAGAAACTCTCTGCACTTCGGGCTTGCCGCGAACAACTGACTCCTCAGGATGCGTTCCAATTGCTCTCGAATACTGGAATCCGACACTTCAACCGGCGCGGGCTTTCCATCTGCTTGCATAACCGCCGGATTATAACATTACGTAACAGTGCCTTGCACCTGTTGATATCCTCTGCGTTTGCCACACTTTAGTAATGAAACAGTATTGTTGCCTGCCGTAGCCTTGTCACGCGCAACCGTAAGCCCCATCATGATTCTGTCTGCGGATAGTCCTCATCCTTTTCCGCCATCGCGCGACCGACGCAGCACCAAACTACCGGACTTATTCTCACGGAGAACTCATGAGCCTATCTCGCCGAACCTTCCTGTCACACGCAGCAGCAGCAGCAGCCTGGGCTGCAGCACCACCGATCGGAGCATTCGGCTCGTCAATGACCCTGACCGCAAAGAAGGGGCTGGCCGGCATTGCACCGGAAAAATCCGGACTGCTCACGAGCTGGTACTACGACTGGCGGCTGCACCCAGCCACCTCTGGAATGCCTGTGCTCCATCCCGAAATTCAATTCCATCCCATGTGCTGGGGATGGAGGTCCGAAGCCGCCATGCAAGCCCTGGCAGAGCGAGGGCCAAACACCCGGACTGACGACAGTACGGCGCAGGGACTCCTTGCCTTGCGTGCTCGGAAGCCGAAGGTTCTCTTTGGCTTCAACGAACCGGACCAGCCCGAACAATCTCATCTCTCCCCGGAAACCGCCGTCGATGCATGGTCGGCCTTTCAGGGTATCGCACAGGAACTTGTCAGCCCTTCCTGCGCACACCCCCAAAGTCAGTGGATGGAAAATTTTGTCTCCGGGGTCGAACGCCGCCACCTGCAGCTCGATTCTCTTGGCTATCACACTTACCCTTCGGACTCCGTGGACGCCTTCGCCACGCACCTCGACGGCTTCTACCGCAAGTATGGCCGACCCGTCTGGGTCACCGAGTTCGCCGTCGCAGACTGGGCCGCTCGCGACGGCCACACCGTCAATCGCTACAGCGTGGACAGGGTCGCCGAGTTCATGCGTGGTGCCTGCAAGTTCCTGGAAGAGACTCCCTGGATTCGTGGCTACGCATGGTTCCCGCGCGGAGGCAAATTCTCCGCTCGCGATGGGAGGGGCCCACTGGCCTCATCCGTCCTCTTCCATGACGATGACACTCTGAATGAACTCGGCAAGCTCTACCTTTCCATCTAGGAAAGTTCTGAACCAGTTCCGAATGCGCGGGCGATGTATCCGGGAACCTTTTGCAATCGGCACGGATTCTGCGGCGATCCGCAGCGATTGGGCCGTCAGACGAGTATGCGTCGAGACGAGCGGAGACAGAACAGGATGTCCACCCATGTTTCATCAGAGCGGCGTGTGCCGCGGTATCATCCGTTGCGCGCGGCGCGCATGCGCTTGGCAGGTTTTCCTGGGTTCTTGGTTACATTGGAGGAAGAACATGAAGATTCCCCGGATTGCATCGGTTGAAGATTCCCCTGGTTGGGGCGGATTGACGTTGTACGGAAGATGGGGGCAGGTCATTCAAAACCAGAACTTCCACGGAATCCCCTGTCCGAACTTCTGAAACCGGCTCTGCTGGACTCCGTGCCGCTTGTACAAATCTCAGGGCAGATCAGATAGCTGGGCATCTTTTGCAACGCGCCTGGCAGACAGGACGCAATCCCCATGAACGCTCTCACCCGCATCATCGCCACCAATCTGCTCACAGCCATGGCCGCCGCCGCCATCGGTTGCGGAAGCTCCGGTGCCACCGGTACTCCAACACCCTCACCAACACCCACACCAACCCCATCTGCCAATCCCGCCGGAGTTGCCGTCGTCTCCGGAAAACTCGTTGTCGCCGGCACGGCAACCCCGTTCACGCCCACCGGCTTCACCTCCGAGGGCATCGTCTATCCCACCCCCGACGCCGGCACGCTCTGCAGCAGCACATTCCAGGCATCCGCCGCGGCAGCCAGTCTCCAGCAGGCCCAGGCCGCTCTCACCGCGCCGCCGCTGCCCGGCCTCGCCTACAACGCATCCTTTCAGGCCATGGTGAAGAATTGGCACCTCAACAGCGTGCGCATGCAGGTCAGCGAGGGCGCACTCCAGTACGAATCCGTGCACGGCCTGTCGGAATACACCAACCTGGTGCGCAGCGCTGTCGCGCAAGCCCGTGCCGCCGGACTCATCGTCATCCTCTCCATGCAGTCCGAGGTCTACGGCTGCACACCCTACCAGAACGGAGCACTGCAAAAGCTGCCCGACATCAACACGGAACAAGCCTGGAAACAGCTCATCAACCCCACCCTCGCCAACGACACCGGTGTCATCTTCGAGATATTCAACGAGCCGAACGCAATCGTCACTTGTAACTCAGGTTCATTTCAGCAACCCGACTGGACAGCATGGGCCACCGGCTGCGGCACAGAACCCGATCAGGGCATGCTCACGGTTGGCCAGTACGTCCGCACCCTCGCACCGAACAACGTGTTACTCTTCGATGGCGAGGATATTGATTTTGCATTCACTGGCTTTACGCCGCCCAGCGGAATGCCCTCCAACTCCGCCTACACCTTTCATCCCTACAATTACGTCGTCAACAGCAGCCTGACAGACAGCACCAACGCCTGGAACACCCGCTTTGGCAACTTCGCCACAAGCGGCCAGGCCGTCTTTGTCACCGAATGGAATGAGGCTTTTTCCTGCCCCAACGATCCCAATCAGACCATCACTGACAACTTCATCCAGACCTACCTGCCGGCGCACTCCATCGCAATGGTCGCCTACTCCTGGGACGCCCCGGTGCAATCCTCCGGCTATCTGGTCAACAGCTACAACTATCCCGGCAACACCGCCAATTACCAGTTAGTCGACCCCAACAACTCCGGCTGCGCGGAAGACGGAGGTGCAGTCCTGCAAAAATTCTTCCAGACCCAGGCCGCAGGCAACTGACGCCAAGACCCTCTCCATCGAACCCGGTTCTTCGTGGGAGAACGGTTCTTGCGAAAGCTTCAGCCGGGCCTCCAGCGACAGGTCTTCGTCGCTGCGGTGGAATTCAAAGCTGTGCAACGAATTTTTGAAAGACGAAATCTTCCATTCGCTGAAAGAAGTGCGCGTGCTGGCCAAACGCTGGCGCGTTTCCTTCAACTCCGAGCGGCCACATTCTTCGCTGGGCTACAAACCGCCAGCACCGGCAGAGTGGCAGACTGAAGCTTCCCAACGACATGGGAAAGAGGAAAGCAAACAACGCTTCCCTCTTTCCCACACCGCCTGCTACTGCCACGGGCGGATATCTGCCTCTTCCGCCGCGCTACACGAACAATCTCACTGGTGCATAATACCGGGCAGACCGCGGTGTAGGATCAATCCTCAATGCAGTCAGGCCCTGGCAGCCAACTGCATCCCGCGGGTCCGATGCGTAGACTCGCCAATTCGGGATTATAACCAGGATTCGGCGTAGGCATGGCTGCATTCACTGACTCTCTCCATGCAATCAGCTTTTCGTGCAGGACATAAGCTTTGTCCTGATAAGTGGAAGCAAAGTTATACTGCTCGCCAGGATCAAGGTCCAGATCGTATAACTCCAGATGATTGTCTTCAAAAAACTCGATCAGCTTCCAATTCTTCTGCCGGATAGCACCGGATGGAGTGCCTCCCTGATCACTATAGTGAGGGTAATGCCAGTAGAGCGTATCTCTGTCCGGCGGAGGTCCACCCCGAAGGAAAGAAGTCAGATCAAGACCGTCGTGTGGCTCCGGGGGCGCGCCTGCTCCTGCCATCTGCAAAATCGTCGGCATCAGGTCAAGCGCGCTGACGGGAGTGTCAGAGACCACTCCAGCGCGGGTCACTCCCGGCCAGTACACCATGAATGGCTCTCGAATGCCGCCTTCGTAAAGGAAGCCTTTTCCGGCGCGATAGGGTCCATTGTCAGCGATACGATGCAGTCGGCGTCCCTGGAAACCGACTCCGCCGTTATCCGAGGTAAGAATGATGATCGTGTTATCCGCGACGCCCGCTTTTTCCAGTGACTTCCTCAGATTGCCAAGGGCGATGTCGGTGCTCTCAATCATGGCCGCGTAGGTTGGATCTGGTTCATCCTTGCCTCCATTGCGTTTACGATATTGCTCAATCATCGGCTCTTTCGCCTGCAGGGGTAAATGCACCGAGTACTCCGCCATATACAGGAAGAATGGACCTTTCTTCGCGGCATCGGACAAGTAATCGTCCATCTTTGTGGTCAATACATCTGTCAGATAGTTGTCAGGTGTGTAGCCGGTAAGATTATGAAAGTGGAAAGGGCCGAAGTACGAGGGAGGGTTACCGTGATTGTCGCCTGCGACATTGACGTCAAAGCCAAAGTCTTCCGGCAAATACCCATCTCCACCCAAATGCCACTTGCCGATGGCCGCCGTCTGGTAGCCAGACTTTTTCAGCAGCCGCGCGATTGTCGGAACGCTCAGATCGAGATGCTTCGGCGTTGGGGCTTCCAACATTTTCTTGTGTGGATAAAACGTGCCTGGAATCCACTGCGTGAGATGAAGTCTCGCCGGAGCCTGTCCG
>JAJZDO010000547.1 GCA_021805955.1 Acidobacteriota bacterium | reverse complement strand
GTTTTTAAACAGATTCTCAGAGCTCAGAGCTTCCTGGGATAAAGACCCACTTAAGAGCACAATCTTTCTGATCGTCGTGTTGATATCCGTCATCGTCGGCGTTGTTGCTTATGGACGTTATACAAAGCCATCCCCGACCCAAACAATCACAGCTCCGGGCGATAACAATGTGAATACGAACACCAATAATGGAACCATAAAATCGACAAAATAGGGGCGAAGTTGGGCCTTAATCATGGCGGAGTTCAGGGAGGCATTGTGGGGTACATAAAATGGGTGTCTCTCGGCCTTGTCACCACCGCATTATTGGGGCAGCAATCGACGATTACTGCGCCTGGTGACAATAATGTAAATGTAAATAGAAACCAGGGAACGATTGTTCAGGTCAATGTTGCACCACCGTCGGTAACAAAGCAACTGAAAGCACGCGTGAAACAGGGGCACGCGTGGCAGAACCTTTTGCTGCCAGCGCATGAACCGACCCCACCGAACGCTTGCAGCGCTCGCATGCCTACACCTCCGGCTGCGCTTCTTGTTGTTTTAGGGGGCCTAGGTGCCGCTTACTGCACCCATACTCCGTGTGTGATTATCGCCACCGCAGGTGATGCAACAGGACCAGAAAACCTGTTGTCCGTTTCTCGTGAAGGCTCACTGATGAGAGTTCACGCCGAAATCTTTGGGCCGGACGGTCGAATAGAGGCCGCGATTGAAAATAATAAACTCCTCCGAAATCCAGCGAATACGTTCCGTTGGTCTCGTCCAGATCCCCACACTCTGGATGTTGTCGATGACAGATATCGGAAAACCCTCCATATCAAGTTCGTTAATTCCGACACGATTTATGTGGAAGGCATTTTTCAGGATCGCGAAGGCCGTCGACTAATAGTCGAGAGTGACAAGGGGATTGTTGGCAAAGGCAATGTCGTGAGGGGCGCTTGCTCTGGGAACGCGGGTACTGCCTTCTTTATGCAATAATTTCTGCATTTACATTTCTTTGATGACGTTCCGGAAGCTAGGGCCGGTACAGGACCGAAGCAGAGGAGCTCGGCAGGGTCTCTCCATGGTTTGTAAACGTGGCGGCGCCAGCGCGGGCCAGGTCGAGGATGCGTCCGGGGAAGATTCCCAGGGCGAATACGGCCAGCACCAGGATTGCCATCGCAAGAACGAATGCGGGCCGCGCGTGCGCGGTGTCTGCCTCCCGAGGAGGCTCCACGGGAACCATATACATCTGGGCCAACAACCGCAGGTAGTAGAAAGCGGCCACGCCACTGTTCAGCAGGCCCAAGATCGCCAGCCAAGCGTTGCCTGAATTGACTGCGGCGGTAAAGACATAAAACTTGCCGAAGAAGCCGGCGGTGAAGGGAATGCCGATCAGCGAAATCAGAAACACGGCGAAAGCGGCGGACGCGACAGGGTGCCGCCGCGCTACACCCGAAAAATCGCTGAGGCTGGTGCGGGCTTCGTTGTAGCCGGAAAGATAGCTGATGATGCCAAACGCTCCGACGTTCATGGCGGCGTAGGCCGCGGTGTAGAAGCTGGCGGCGGCAATGCCCATGGGAGCCAGCGCGGTGAAGGCGACCAGCAGATATCCGGCGTGTGCAATGGAAGAGTAGGCCAACATGCGCTTCACATTGTGCTGCGTCAGCGCGCCGAGGTTGCCGATCGTCATCGACAGGACGGCGAGGATCCAAACGAGCGGCATCCAGACGTGGGTTGCCGTGCCAAAAGCGCCATAGGTAATGCGCAGCAATACGGCAAACGCGGCCGCCTTCGGCGCAGTGGACATGAGGCCGACGACCGGAGCGGGCGCGCCTTCATAGACATCGGGCGTCCACACATGAAACGGAGCCAGCGATACTTTGAAGCCGAGACCAATCAGCATCATGCCGAAAGCTACAGTGAGCAGCAGGGGGGAGGCTCCCCCCGCAACACCTTTTGCAATCGCATAGAGGTTGGTTGAGCCGGTTGCGCCAAAGCACAGTGCGATGCCATAGAGAAAAAATGCGGTGGCAAAGGATCCCAGCAAGAAGTATTTGATGGAGGCTTCAGGGCTGGTCGCGCTGCGTTTGCGATAGCCGGCCAGGATGTAGGTGGAGATGGAAGAAATCTCCAGGCTGATAAAGACCATCAGCAGTTCAACCGAGCAGGTCATCAGCATCATGCCGGTCGCACCGAAGAGAATCAGCGCATAGTATTCGCCGACATAGCTGGAGTGCCCCTCAAAATAATCGAGCGAGATCAGCAGCGTGACCAGAACGATGCCGCCGATGACCAGATGAAAAAAGACACTGAACGCGTCGGATTGTACGGTGCCGTAAAAGGCTGTTCCGGCGGGGAGGAGAAGTTGATAGGCACTGGCAGCCAGTGCCGCCAGCGTGCCGAGGATGGCCACAATGCCGAGCGGTTTGCGACTGGTGAGCGGCTTCAGGACAGGCTCAATCAACATGACCAGCACACCGGTCAGGGTCATCAAAATTTCTGGCAGAATCCGTAGCATGGGAGAAACGGCGGTCATGGAGGAACTCATTGGCTCGTTCATTGGGCCATCCCTTGTTGCGCCGCTGCCTGTGTGACTGCGGGTGACGACGCCACGGTGGCGGAGGCTGCCACAGAAATTTTCGCCGGAGCCATGGCTGGAACGGTCAGGTCAATCGCATGCATCCAGAAGACGGAGGCGACTCCCATGGCAATCATCAGGGCAATGGTAGGCCATACGGCTGCGCGCTCCCGCCAGTTCACATCGGGCGGCGACAAGGCCGCGACTCCCATTGAGGGTTGACCGTAAAAGACGCGCTGTACCATCCAGAGCATGTAGGAGGCGGAAAGAATCACGCCTAGTGTCGCTGCCGCCGCGAAGCCGGGATGGGTCTGGAAGCTTCCGTTCAAAATAAGAAATTCTCCGACAAAGACATTCAGCGACGGTAGCCCGATCAATGACAACGTGGTGATGACGAACAGGACCGTCAGGCCGGGCAGCTTGGTCGCGATACCGCCGAGTTGGCCCATGTCGTACGTTCCGTAGCGCTCATACAAGATGCCGAGCAGCATAAAGAAAGCACTGGCGGAAACGCTCTCGTTCAGGATTTGATACGCGGCACCATCCATACTGGCCGCTGTGAAGGCATAGATGCCGAGCACAATGAAGCTGACCGCGCTCAACGTGGCGTAGGCGGCAAGGCGCTTCATATCCGTTTGCACCAGCGCCATAAAGGCTCCGTAGAGAATGCCGATGGCACCGAGCGCGACCATCAATGGCGCGATGTGCGCGGCCTGGGTAGGGAACAGTCCCACGTGCCAGCGCAGCAGGGAATAGAGTCCCAGCTTACCGGCGAGAATCATCGCGACTGCAGTGGGGGCTTCGCTGATACCGTCTCGCAGCCAACCATGCAGGGGAAATACCGGTACCTTGACCGCGAAGGCAAGCAGAAACGCGAGAGAAGTCAACCACAGCCCAGTCGCGTGTGCTCCGTTCCAGTGGCGCATCTGCTGCTGCATCTGGACCAGGTCAAAGGTCCCTGTCTGTCCATAGAGCCACAGCATTCCGACCAGCAGCAACGCAGAAGGAATGAAGGCGTAGAGGAAAAACTTGATGGCGGCGCTGCGCCCATTTGTGCGGCCATACATCCCGATCATCAGTGCGAGCGGGACAATCGACAGCTCCCAGAAGGCGTAATAGAGAATCAGATCGAGCGCGATAAACACGCCGTACATTGCGGTCTGCTGCAGCAGCAACAGCGCATAAAATTCGCGGGTGCGGTCTTGAATCACGCGCCAGGAAATGAGCACGCCGAGCGGGGCCAGAAACGAAACCAGCACCACCAGCCACATGGAGAGACCATCGACGCCGACGTGGTACTGGATGGCAGGATTGCCGATCCAGGGAATATTCAGCTCATACTGAAACCCTTGCTGCTGTTGATAATTGAAGTGCGCCGGCAGATGCAACGCTATCACGAAGAGAAACAGCGTCAGCAGCAGAGAAAATACCTGAGGAGCGCGGCCACGCCTCGGTAACAACAGCACCACCACCGCGCCAGCCGCGGGCAGGAAGGTGAGCCATGTAAGAATGCTTGCGTTCAACTTGAAAGTCCTTCCCTATTTAAAACGAATGCGCCAGGTAAAGCACCACGATCAATACTGCCGCCGCGCCCGCCGCCAACCATCCTGCATAGGAGCGGATATTTCCGGATTGCATGCGGCGTATGCCCACGCTCGCAGCGCTCGCCGTCGCGGTCATCGCGGTGTTCGCGCCATCGATGATGCCGGACTCGACGCCGCGCCCTAGAAGATTGTTTGAGAGCACAAGAATCGGCCTAACAATGACGGCTCCGTAAATTTGGTCGACCCAATACTTATTCCAGATCAACGTATACAGCGGCTTTGCATTCTGCTCCGCGCGATCGGCCATCTGCGGTTTGCGACGGTACATCAGGTCTGCAAGCCACCATCCAAGCAATGCAGTCAGCATCGATGCACCGGCGAGAATTCTATCCAGATGATCCTCGGCAGCCGTCGGAGCAGCGGCTGGAAGCATCTTGCCGGGGCCTGCAAATACGGGGTCGAGAAAATGGGCGATCCAGTCGTGACCGCCCAGGGCTGCGGGCCAGCCAATCCATCCTCCGACCAGCGAAAGAATTCCGAGAATCACCAGCGGCAGCAACATCGCCCAGGGGCTTTCATGCACGCCGTGCGAGCCGTGTTCGCCGTGGCCCGCGCTCGATTCGTCATATCGGGGGCTGCCGAAAAATGTCATATACCACAGCCGGAACATGTAGAACGATGTCAGTCCTGCCGTGATGAGACCCACTGCCCACAAAATCTTTCCCCCTGGCACCGCGAATGTTGCAGCTAGAATCGCGTCTTTGCTGAAAAATCCGGCAAATGGAAACAGTCCGCTGATGGCGAAGACGGCGGCTGTCATGGTCCAGAACGTGACCGGCAGTTTCTTTCGTAGACCGCCCATATTTCGCATGTCCTGCTCACCGCCCAGGGCGTGGATGACGCTACCGGCAGCGAGGAATAGCAGGGCCTTGAAGAAGGCGTGCGTGACCAGGTGAAAAATTCCCATGGAGTACGCGGCGACACCGCAGGCCAGAAACATATATCCGAGCTGCGAAATCGTGGAGTAGGCCAGTACGCGTTTGATATCCGTTTGCAGGATGCCGATGGTTGCCGCAAAGAACGCGGTTGCCGCGCCAATGATGGCGACGAATGTCAGCGCCAGCGGTGAGCGTCCGAAGAGGACATGCGCGCGCGCCAGCATGTAGACACCCGCAGTGACCATGGTAGCGGCATGAATCAGCGCGGAGACTGGGGTGGGACCTTCCATCGCATCCGGCAACCAGACGTACAGAGGAATTTGCGCGGACTTGCCGGTTGCGCCGAGAAGCAGCAGCAGTGCGATGGCTGTCAGAAAACCGCCATGCAATTCAGGATGGGCGGAGATATTCGCAAACACCTGCTGAAAACTGAGCGTGCCGAAGTGGGCGATGATCAAAAACATTGCAATCAGAAAGCCGAAGTCGCCGATCCTGTTGACGATGAACGCTTTTTTGCCGGCATTCGCTGCGGAATCCTTCGTGTAGTAAAAGCCGATCAGCAAGTAGGAGACGAGGCCGACGCCTTCCCATCCAACAAACATCAGCAGAAAATTTGCCGCCAGCACCAGCGTCAGCATAAAGAACAAAAACAGGTTCATGTAGCTGAAGAAGCGCCAGTAACCCTCCTCCGCGGCCATGTAGCCGACGGAGTAAAGGTGAATTACCAGACCGACGCCGGTGACGACCAGCAGCATGACCAGCGTCAGTTGATCCAACAGGAAGGAGAAGTTGGCATGAAAGCCTGTGACCGCAATCCATGGAGTCGCAAAGCTTTCGAGACAGGGCAGCGCCATTCCTTGATGCACGCGAGCCACAATCCACAGAACCTGTACGAACGCCGCGGCAGGGAAGAGCAGTGCGACCGCCGAGACGATCGCCTTGGGCAGACGCCTGCCGAGAACCCCGTTGATTGCGAAGCCCGCCAGCGGGAACAGCGGCAGCAGCCAAAGATATAAAGAAGGTGTCATAGTTTCATCAAGTCAATCTGGTCGACATTCAACGTATTTCGCGAGCGGAACAGCGAGATGATAATCGCGAGACCGACAGCCGCTTCCGCAGCGGCGACGACCATGACGAAGAACACAAAAATCTGACCGCTAACCTGGTGCCAGTGGTTGGCGAAGGTCACAAACGCCAGGTTGACTGCATTCAGCATCAGTTCAATCGACATAAAAATCGTAATGATGTTGCGCTTAATCAGAAAGCCGCAGACGCCGATGCAGAAAAGCGCAGCACTCAGGACCAAATACCAGACAATGGGAACCGTCATCTCAGTGCTCCTTCCGCGCCAGCACAACAGCGCCGAGAATTGCGACCAGAATCAGTACGGACGTGACCTCAAACGGTAGCAGAAGGTCGCGGAACAATACTCGGCTTAAGTCGCCGGTCGTGACCAGGAAAGAGCCGAGCCGGGTTCCTCCAAAACTCAATCGCAGCGTGATAAATGTGCCGGCCAGCACGGCAAACAGCGCCAATACGCCGGGAATACCTGCCAGATACGCAGCGCGACTGCCATGGGTACGTTCCTCTTCGCCGGCGTTCAGCAACATGATGACGAAAACAAATAACACCATGATTGCGCCCGAATAAACGATGATTTGCGCCAGCGCCAGAAATTCCGCTCCCAGCAGGAGATAGAGGACGGAGAGCGAAGACATGACCACGATCAGCGACAAGGCGCTGTTGATGGGGTGCCGCTGCAGCAGCAGGT
>JAJZDO010001100.1 GCA_021805955.1 Acidobacteriota bacterium | reverse complement strand
AAGCATTTGTCGCATGTTCCAACGGTCATCAAGTCATGGCGATCGCGTTGGCAACGCTGCCTCCAGCTTCTCCTCGAGACCGTTTGTCAACTCGACAGGTGATCTCCAAGGATGCGCTGCTGGCTATCCTCGATGTCGGCAAAACTCCCACTCACCTCGTGCTCAAGCCGGATGGAGGAGAAATTTTCGCAATCAATTACGACGGCGCCTCCATCTCGGAAATTGACACCAGCACCAATGAAGTGGGCGGAGCCTATATGGTGGGAACACATCCTGTTTCCGGGGTGGCGACAGCGGACAATTCCACTCTCTACGTCAGCGATTTCGATGCCGACTCGCTCGGCGTATTCAGCATCGACGATGGAGAGCTTCTTCCCGTTCAGCCGCACACCGGCGATGGTCCGGATGCAATGGCCTTTTCCAAGGCGGGACATTTGCTGTTTGTCGTGGACGCTCGCTCGGGTGACGCTGCGGTGATTCGCACTTCAACCAATAGCCTGCTGACCATGTTTCCGGTCGGCATGAAGCCGAACGATATCGCGGTGAAAGCATTCCTGGTTCCGCCCCACCACTCCTTGTGAATCTGTGGAATGCATTCCCAAAAGGAATTGCTAATTTTGCCTGGCCAACACAATTGTGATGTCGTCCGGTTGTTCTTCGGCACCGATCCAGTCCTTCAGGGCCTGCATCACTTGATCAGAAATCTCCGGCAGTGACAGATGGCGGTTGCGATGCACCAGTTCCACCATGCGCGCTTCGCCAAAGTCGCCAAACTCATTTTCTGGCTCTGTGACGCCATCGCTGTAGGCGACGAGGAGATCTCCAGACTGAAGTGCGACAGATCCTTCGTCGTATTGCATGTTATCCAGAAGACCAACAACAGTGCCACCGCGATCGAGCCGCAGAATCGAGCCATCGGCGCGAAGCACGAGCGGCGGCAACTGACCGCCGTTAGAGTAGCGAAGCGTGCGGGTCGAGACTTCGTAGTTGGCGAGAAAAAGCGTCGCATATTTTTCTGGCAGAGTACTGCGATAGAGGTGAAGATTCAAAAGGCGCATCAGGTTCGCGGGAGATTGAAAAATCTCTGCTACGGTGCCATAGGTTCGGCTGTCATAGGTCGGCCCCAGCGGATTCCCCGATATCGTTTCATTGCCACCCAGGCTGAACACGCGCACAGCGGAATGCAGTCCAGCCATCAGCAGGGCTGCGGAAATTCCCTTCCCGCTGATGTCCCCAATGGCCATGCAGAGAGAGTGATTTCCCAAGACGAGAAAATCGTAATAGTCGCCGCTGACGCTCCGCGCGGGTCGGCAGACGCCATGCAACTCCAGCCTATCCAGGTGCAGATCGGAGGATGGGAACAAATTGGACTGCACCTCCTTGGCAATCTCCAATTCCCCTTCCAGGCGTTCTTTTTCCTTCTGCTGTTCCAGCAATCGCACCAGCGATTCGGACATGGTATTGAAGGAGCGGCTGAGCGCCGCCAACTGGTCCTGACGCGAGACCGGAATGCGATAGTTCAGGCGGCCTTGATCCACTTCGCGCGTGGCGTGATACAAGTCCGACACCGACCGCGTAATGGTGCGGCTGAGGCGGCTGGCCAAGAAAATGGCCAGCAGTTCAAGGAACGCAAATACAATTGCCGTCAGAATCAGCGCCGTGCGAATGCCTCCGCCGATCAGCAGAGATTCGCGAAACAGGCGTTGATATAAAAGGGACGGGCGCGAAGTAACTTGTGCGAAGACCTGGGTCAAGTTGCCGGTCGACCAGTCGCTGGTATCGAGCGTGGTCGGAAAATTGATGGGCAAGTCGAAAATGTTCTCCGCTTTTGGCAGGGCCCCTCCCGTGACCTCTCCCGAATCTCGGTTCTCACTCTCAATGATCGGACCCAGGTCGACCGCGCCTTTTGCCGCGGAATTCGCATTTGTCAGTTCAGTAGAATCGGTACTGGCGTGAAACCTCGGATTTTGGTCCGCAATGGAAAGGTCTGACTGGAGATGGACATGGGGCCACACGGTCATGGTGCCCAGCCCATTGACCACCTGGCCTAGAAATTGTGGATCGAGACGCACTCCAGTGATGACAACGATGGAATGCGCGCCGGCTGGCTTTCGCGAGATCGCGCTGAAATAGAGGCGATTGCCTCGCAAAATCAATCCCATAAAGTTGTCATGGACCCAGGGTGGGGGCTTCAACAGTCTGGTGAGAGCATGACCAGGCGGCAAATCCAACGGCTGCAATGTCCCATCCAGGTAGACCCCGACTTCCAGTCCGGGAATGCGGGTGATTCTAGCGGCTTCCGTGGGGAGCATGGGCGGAACGTGAACAGGTTGGGAGTGCCTGCTGGCGCTGTTCTGCGCCAGCAGTTCCCGTTGAAAGTAAAGCGCCAGGGCTTCGGTATTGGTGGCCAGACCGACCTGTTCCGCGTGGATCACAGAGGTTGCGGCGAAGTTGGCGAATTGACCGAGCAAGATGTAGGAGGCAATGGCAGTCAGCAGACCGAAAAGCACAACCGGGGTCAGTCCGATCAGCGCATAGGTGACGAACAAGCGGTTGCGCAGCTTCCACAGCAAGTGCCACCGCATCCAGCGAAACAGCGCCGGAAGGCCCGCCACGGTCCCCACCAGCAGCGCAATCCAAGGCGAAAGATGGATGTGCTCTCCAATCCCCGGTAGCCAGCGGAGCAAAAATAAAACCAGAGCGGTCGCCAACGACCAGAACGCGAAACCGCGTCTCTTCTTGCGAATGAACCGGAAACGCAGCATCGCGCGAATACGCTCTTTGACCGATCTCGCCTGCCGCAGCCCTGTCATTGATCGCACCCAAGCGTCCGTGGCGTTAGTTTGAGTGTAACAATCGCTTCTGCTCTCCTACCAATACAGAAGTCGTATCGTTTACGCTGTCGTCAAGTCCTGGGGAGGCGCGGCGTTCGTCGCAGATTGGTCGTTCCCTGCCATGGACTCGGCACGAAGAAATCGATTGGCGGAAAAATGAGCACCGGCCAGCAGAATCAGCCCTGAGAGAAATGCCCATAACATTAGACCGACTGAGATGGAAAAAGGTCCGTAGACGGACTTGAGATCCAGCCATGGAAGCACCGCGATGTAGGCCAGCTTGGCAGCTTCCCACAGCAGACCTGTAATGATCGCGCCCGGCAATACCGCCATGACCCGAACGCGGCGGTTGGGCAGAATCCAATAAATCAGAAAGAAGAGTGAGATGCTGGCAACTACGCCGAGAATTTTGAGAACTGTACGTTCCAAAAAGTGAAATACGGGGCTGCTTGTGTGGCCAAAAAAGATCAGCTTGAGCAGCATCTCATGCGAAGCCGATATTGCGATGGAAATGAGTGCCAGCACGCCGACCATGAATGCCAGCCCCAGAGAGATCAGTTGATTCCGCCAGTACGAGCGGTTCTCCTTGACGCCCCAAACCTGGTTCAGCGCAACCTCTAACGGCAAAAAGACCCCAGTCGACGAGATCAGCAGCATTACCACCGAGACTGCGGCAACCCGCTTCTGTGAATAGACCAGATAGACCATGTTGCGAGTTACGAATTCCTGGCCGGTAGGAAGAAGCACCTGCAGCATCCCGCGAATCACATCCACCATTTCGGATGAATGCAGCAGACGGGCAATCGTCAACATCAGGACAATAAATGGAAACAGGGACAGGATGACGTTTGCTGCCACGCTGAAGGCATAGGTGTGAACGGCCGTTCGCGACAGGTAGCGAAGCAGCGCCGTCGCCTGCGATTCATGCCGACCGGAGGCCTCGGGCTTCATGGCAATCGAGTCCGTCGTATTGTGCTGTGACAGCAATGTGAGCATGATTCGAAGACTTTCCAAACTGCGACGAAATTGCTCGCTGATACGGGCTGGCTAATTCGACTATAGCGTGCCCACACACCCAGAAGCGTGTCCAAGTCCACGGGGGGAATTCCAGTCGCAACTGCGTACGCTTGCGGCAGGCGCCGCAGTGGACTCAATGGAATCAACCGATTGCAATAAGATTTCTCTTGCGTTTCTCCGCGTTTCCTGCCATAACAATGCCAGATTCGTCCCAGTCCAATTTCCACCAATATCGGAGCCGGGACGTGTCTGTAAAGTCCAGGGGAAGGCCTTTTGTAGCAATTGGTTTAACCATTGCATCACCTTGCACCAGGCACAGTTTGGATCCAGAGCAGAACTTGTCTCGCGCTTTAGAAGCTTCCACTGCGGTCCCTCCAACCCTCCCAACGGCGCATGCGACAGATGATGAATGAAGGGGAAAATTTGTGACAGAACGTGGTGTAGTCAAGTGGTTTAACGGCGCCAAGGGCTATGGATTCATCCAGCGCTCTACCGGTGAAGATGTTTTTGTGCATTTCTCTGCGATTCAGGAGAATGGGTTCAAGACGCTGAACGAGGGAGACGCGGTAGATTTTGAATGCCAGCAAGGCCCCAAAGGCCTCAACGCAGTCAATGTAGTTCGCAACCAGGAACGCAGCGTATAGCCGATCAGCATTGGCGTCTCGCCACAAGAATTTCCATGGCGAGCGCCTGGGAGTTCGTCTCTAACGACCAGCGTGGGACCCGACATTCGGTCGCCCGTTGCCTTGTATGGGTGCAGCCGGGACCGTGCTCGGTGAGTGGGCCGCATTTCCCTGCGCCACCTCTACGTTGCGCTTGAAGTCCTTGAACTTCGCGCGATCCACAGGAGATCCGCGAAACATCCGGCGATAGCCAGCTTCGTCGAGACTTTCCAGCCAATCGAGTGCTGGGTTCACCAGTTCTGAACGCGGTTGGAGTTCCGGCCAGTCGGTCACTGGCACCCGCCGGTTCCAGGGACATACTTCCTGACAAATATCGCAGCCAAAGACGTTCCTGCCCACTTTCGCAGCCAGCTCTTCCGGGATGGGGCCACGCTTCTCAATGGTCAAATAGGCAATACAGCGGGAGGCATTCATCCGATATGGCTCCAGCGCCTCAGTCGGACATGCATCGATGCAGCGCGTGCAACTGCCGCAGCGGTCTGCCATCGGCCGTGCCCAATCGTCGCGCGGCAGTTCCAAGGAAGTGAGAATGACCCCAAGAAAAAACCAGGAACCCAGCGATTCATGGATCATGCAGGTGTTCTTTCCCTGCCATCCTAGCCCCGCGTATTTGGCATAGATCCGCTCCACCAACGGCCCCGTATCCACGAAACAACGAGACTCGAAATCGCCGACCCTTTGTTTCAGTTCAGCGCCGAGTTGTTCCAGGCGTGTGCGAATCACCGAGTGATAGTCGGTGGGTGAAAGGTTGACTGGCGTGTGCGCAGCGGTTCCCTCCTCCGGAGCAACCGGCTCTTGGCGACCCGACCATGCGTACCGTGCAATCCAGCCCGCGCCCATCGGCGTGTCTGGTGCTTTCATGTCGATGGAGTATGGTTGGTCACTGTTGTAATTGACCGCGCAGACGATCACAGACTTTACCCAAGGAAACGGAATCCGCACCGAAGAACGCAACAGCCGACCCTCAAGGTCTCGGCGCTTCAAATATTCCATTTCACCGGCACGATCTTCACTAACCCATTGGGCAAGGTAGTGGAGCTCCGGGAATGTTTCATCGACTTGCGGGCCTGAATTTTTGCCGCCGGACGCTTGCGCTGCGGACAATACAGGATCGGCGAATGTTGCAGGAGCAATTCCAGCCATATGAAACCCGGCGTCGCGTGCAAAATGCTGGACGATGTTCTGGAGAGATTGGGTAGGCATGGCGTGCCAAACTTCGGCCACAAGGAAGCTGTTCCTTACGAGTGTACTGGAGAACCTTGACCTCAGCTCTCGACGGACCTCTTACGCGATCCCGGCGACACCATTGATTCCGTGGCCAAAGAACACGCAAATTAACCTGGAGGGCAATCGCCTTCGGGCGGGCAGCCGCTTCATTGCATGTGCAGCACCGAAGCGGCTCTCCTTCGCCGGCAAGTTCATTTCGCTGCTACTTGGGCCCATCCTCTTGCGGAACTTCCGCGCCTTCTCCTGGGAAAGGCCACTTCTGGTTCAGCAGTAATTCTTTTTCGCGCTGGGCTTTTGGAACGCGATTCACTTTCAGGTTCTCAAAAAAATGCACGCCCGTTTTGCCCGCGGTGGCAATGTCGATGTCGCCATCTTGATCGAGGTCCGCGGTCACAAACTGCGTTCCTGCAGCCGCCGTGCCATTGACGGAGATGGCATAGCGCGTGAACTTGGCAGTCTTGCGATTTATCTTGTAGTAGTAGACAACCAGCGGATCGTACGAGCCTGGATCGTTGCCCGAGTGGCCGCGATAACGTTTGCCTGTCAGCAGCTCCGGCTGCCCATCGCCATCCAGGTCCACCAGTTTCAGCGCGTGGATCTGCGAATAGGATTCGTCGATAACATGCCTAACCCAGTGCCGACTCGCGCCGCTTCCCTGCTGCTCCAGCCAAAACAATCCGTAGCTGTGACCCTGTCCATAAATAATGTCCATCTTACCGTCGTTGTTGACGTCGTAACCCAGGATCGGAAATCCTGCATCTCCCAGGTTCCAGTCCGGATGCCATTTCCATTTGTCGTGATTGGCATCGATATTTTCGAACCAGCCGTAGGGAGTCAGAACATCGGCCTTGCCATCGCCATTCACATCGGCAATGCCGGTGCCGTGGCCATCTTCAGCTTTACTTTCAGCCGACACACGATGAACAATTCCATCTGGATTCCCTACGTCCTTGTCGCGACTGTGGTCTTCGCCCAGGTGATGAACAATCGGCTTCGGCCCGGAGAAATCGACCCACAAAACGCCTGAATGGTTATAGTGCGCCAACACCAGGTCCGGCTTGCCATCTCCGTTG
>JAJZDO010000598.1 GCA_021805955.1 Acidobacteriota bacterium | reverse complement strand
CAGCCCGGTACAGATCAGCGTTGCATATTCAGCCACGCGCCCAGAGTGTCCGCGTGCGTAAAAACTCTTGGCGCTCATGGAAGCCGACATCGCCTCGACCAGCCGAACAAAGATGGCATGATGGTCGCGTGACAACAGGATCCACTTTGCCAGGGAAGTATCTGGGCTTTCATCCATTCCGCTTAGTTCTTGGGCAAGCTCCTCGATTTCCGGCAGCCCTGCCTGGCCCGAGTGCAGAACGAATTCTCCCCGCTTGATGGCTTGCAGCGTCTCCAAAAACTGGCGCATGTCCCGTGAGAATTCCCAAGTAACCGTCCAGCACCTCACGGACATGCCCAGGGCCAGCCCAGCCAGCAGCAATTTGATGATCCTGTCGCTCCACGCGTACGAGTGGAACGCATTCACGGCCAGCATGATCGACATGGTGCCCGCTGCTGCGGGAAGCAGCAGGGTTAGATAAATTACCCACAGCCGAGGATTCCGTTTAACTTGGCAGAGGTTTCCGCGATGTAAGGTCGGGGTCATATCTGTAGGTAACCATCCTACCTTCTGAAGATATTACCTTGGGATGCGCCAAATGTGGAAAAAGAGGGAGGAAACTTTGGGAGGGGGTATCCTCAGCGTTCTCTCTCTGTCGTTTTCCGTCAGTGGCGCATCAACGAAAGATATATCCAGGGCGAAAAAACGGAGATAGGTTCCTTTACTTCAGCGCGATGACTCATCCCGGCCAGGTCGAGACATTAGATCCCGCATCGCTTCCTTGGCGGAGATTTGTTCGTGTAGGACTTGGGCCACCTTTTCCGTAATAGGCATTTCGACACCCACCCTGCGGGCGACGCCCAGCGCGGCGTCTGTCGTACGAACGCCTTCCGCCACTCGTCCATGCATGTCGGCGAGGATTTCTTTTAGGCAGCGGCCACGGCCCAACTCCAAGCCGACGTGTCGATTTCTGGATAAGGCCCCGGTGCAAGTGAGCACCAGATCTCCCAGTCCCGACAGTCCCGCAAGTGTCTCCCGTCGACCGCCGCAGGCGACGGCCAGCCGGGTGATTTCAGCGATCCCGCGAGTGATCAGTGCGGCCAAGGTGTTATGACCTAGCCCCAACCCATAGGTTGCACCGGCGGCGATGGCGATCACATTCTTCAACGCCCCGCCAAGCTCAACTCCTATGACATCGTCGTTGGTATACAGGCGCAACGAAGGGCTGGAAAATTCTTCCTGCACGCGGGTGGCGACGGCCGAATCGCAGGAGGCGATCGTAATCGCCGTCGGACTGCCCGCACCGACTTCTTGCGCGAAAGAAGGTCCACTGAGAACGCCGCATGGCAGCGCCAGATCATATTTGCCAAGAACTTCACCCATGACCTGGGTCATGCGCAGGTAGGTTCCATCTTCGATGCCCTTGGTTGCGTTGACGATGATCTGCTTGCTGTTGAGAAGCGGGGCCATGGCGCAGCAGATACTGCGCAGATGCTCTGAGGGGACCGCCAGGACCAGAATCTCAGCTTGATCGACGGCTTCTTGCAGATCGGTGGTTACGGAGACGCAATCGGGGATGAAAAGTCCGGGAAGATAGATACTGTTTTCGCGCGTTTTCCGGATTGCGTCCGCAACCACTCCTGTGTGCGACCACAGGATGATAGTATGGCCACCCCGCTTCGCCAGTACCAGCGACAGTGCGGTTCCCCACGATCCTGTGCCGATAACGGCAATCCGGCTCATGCAGCGGTGCTTTCTTTGCTGCCGAATCGATATTCGGTTCCATGCAGCAATCGGTCGATGTTCTTACGATGTTTGATGAGGATCACCGCCGGGACGAGGACTGTACTAGCAATAAAAATGGCACCGGTGCCATAATTGATGCCCCAAAAATGCTCTCCCAGCCATACCCATACAGGAAAGGACGCCGCAGCCAACATGGAAGCCAGGGATACGTAGCGCGTCAGCATCGTCAGGACGATGAACACAATTGCCGAGCAGACGGCCGGCAGAGTCGCAAGCGCCAAAAATACCCCCAGCGCCGTGGCCACTCCCTTACCGCCCTTGCCACGAAGCCAGACGGTGAAAACATGCCCAATGACGGCGAATACCGCGGCGATGGAGCCGGCCACAACCGATTGATGGCCGGTGGAAAGATGTCGAGCTATTTCGACCGCCAGAAATCCTTTGCCGATGTCGAGCACCAAGGTAAGAGCACCCAGCCATCGAGAGCCGGTGCGCAGCACATTAGTCGCCCCGATGTTGCCGCTGCCGGTCTCGCGGATGTCTTCCTTCCGGAAAAGCCGAACCAGCAAATAGCCGAACGGGATCGATCCCAATAAGTACGCAATCGCTGCTGCAATGCAATCCACTGTCATGAGAGTACTGTTCGAGTGTAGCAGCGGGGGGCTTGATTTGAGATGAACTTCCGAAGGGGATTACATGAACTTGCGGCGTATCATGTCGAGCGCCTGTTGGCTGGCGAACCAGCGCACGCGGTCGCGATCTCCGCGGAAATTCCGTTCGCATACATTGATTTCTTTTCCATCGTCGAGCGCGATGTAGACCAGGCCGACGGGTTTTTCCTCCGTGCCTCCGGTGGGACCCGCAATGCCGGTAATGCCGATGCCAATTGTGGACTGTACGCGGCGTCGAATTCCGTGCGCCAAGGCAGCGGCAACTTCGCGGCTGACTGCGCCTTTTTCTTCGAGCATATCTTCCGGAACATCGGCGAACTCGACCTTCAGCGCGTCGGTATAAACGACTGCTCCGCCTACAAAGGAGCGCGAGCTGCCGCCGATGCTGGTGAGGCGCTGGGCCAGCAGACCGCCAGTGCAGCTTTCCGCGACGGCGACCGTAGCTCCGCGAATCTCCAGGTAATAGAGAACAATTTCTTCCAGGGACTCACCGTGGGAAGAAAAGATGGCGTCCTCCATCTCTTCTTCGATACGGCTTGCCAGTTCATTCACGCGGGTCTGCGCTACTTCAAGAATTGCCTTCGCGCATTGCAGGTGCAACTGGATTTCTCCGGCGTGCGCCAGAATCGTCGTCTCCACATCGTTAAAGCGCGTATAGATGGGAGCGAGTCGCGCATCCACTTCGGATTCCGGCAGCATGGCGATCTTCAAAACGCGTCGTGCGATGTGCCGGGGCGGCAGCGCTTCTCTTAGCCGCGGCAGGCATTCGGCGGTAAACATTGCCTTCAATTCAAAAGGCGGTCCAGGCAGCAGGAGTAGCAGCTTGCGATGTTCTCCGACGACGGTGTCGATCCACTGTCCGGGCGCGGTCCCGTTGGCGTTCGGCAAAATCTCCGCGCCATCGATCAAGTCCGCCTGCTTGGAGTTATTGGCGGGCATGCTGATGCGGCGTTCCGCAAAACGCTTGTAGAGTGCGGCCAGCAGGTCGCCGTTGCGGCGTACCCGCACGCCCAGGGCCTCTGCCACAGCTTCGCGGGTCAGGTCGTCTTCCGTGGGTCCAAGGCCGCCCATCACGCAGACGATATCGGCGCGACCCAGGGCGAGAGCGACGGCTTGCGCCAATTGCGGTTTGCGATCTCCGACAATGGTTTTGAAAACAACGCTGACGCCGAGCGAATTCAATTGTTCTGTGACGAATAGCGAGTTCGTATCCTGACGGAAAGGGGTCAGAAGCTCCGAGCCGACGGCGATGATTTCTGCGAGCATGGTGTGAATGAGAAGTGAATTCAGTGCCGAACCTGTAGACAGCAATCAACAAATGAACCCTACAACAAAAACAAAGTCTGCCACTGGGCGCTTCGCGCTGGCTGCGAAATCATTATGAAAACATCGAGCGCGCGAGATGGCTGATTTGCCGAGCTGCCAGCAGTGAAGCCGCTCCTTCGTGCTTCTTATCGCCCAGTACTTAGCGCAACAGTCTTCCAACGATATCCAAACCCACATGATATACGGTATCGCGCGTGGCCACGGTTGCATCGCCTTCCGGCAGAAAGGCCAGGCCGACGATTCCGGAGCCGGAAATCACCAGGGAGGCTTCCCGATTTGGCGTGATTTTTACCACTCCGCGGCGGCCGTGCAGGGAAGCTGCCACATAGAGGTTGCCCTCCACATCCAACGCCATGCCCTGCGGACGGCCCAAGCCGGTGTAGAAGCTGGAAATTTCTCCGTTGGGCTCAATGGCGTGGATGGATTCGTTGGCGGAGGTTGTGGGTCCGCTGACCAGCAGGGTTCCACCGTCGTTGAAAGCCAGATGATAGGCGGAGACGCTAGGCTCCAACGTGGCGAAGACGAAGACCTGACGGGTTGGGGAAATCTTGAAGATGGTCCCGCTGCGATCGCCGACATAGAGAAATCCATCCCGGTCGAAGGCCAGCCCGGTCGCCACGCCCATCCCTTCCGCAAATACGGATTTTGCGCCGCTGGGAGTGACCCGGTAGACCGTTCCTTCATGGCGCGACGAGACATAGAGATTTCCGTCGGCATCGAGCGCGAGGGCGGTGGCATTCAGAATGCCCGTGGCAAAAGGGCGGACCTGGTATTCGGCATCAATCTGAAAGACGGACACTGGAGTTTGCTGGCCGCGCTGGCCGGAGAATGCCACGTAGATATTGCTTTCCAGGTCGGCCACTGGATTGGCAACGGGATCCATGTCTTCCGCAATCGCAACGCCAACAGACAATGGCATGGCGTTACTGGTTTGACCGTCGACGCGTAGCTGGACATTGCCGGAAATGGCGCCGTCTGGAACATGCAACAGAACTTTGGAGCCATGGCTCATTCGGACCGGAGACGGTTGCTCTCCGATCATGGCCGTCGGCTGGCGATACGCAGCCGTCGTCAGTCTATGGCCATGCACTTCCACTTCGCCGCCGGGCAATGCCGCCAGCGGAGCGATCGATGTGATCTGCGGTGCAGTTTCAGCCGAGTGGATTCCAAATTTCATTTTCATCGCGCTCCTGCGCGGTACAGCAAGACCAGGAAGGCAGCGGCCTTTCAACCCGTTCAAGTTGCAACATCCAACAGGCGCCATCGTGAACCAAGCGTCACAGCCATACTATTCCTGGTCCCGCCGCTAGAGCGGATGGATGGTTTGTGTAGCCAGATTCCAAATGGAGTCATTCTGAATGGAGGTCGCCGCGGCGACCGGAGTGAAGAATCCAGACAATATGCGCCTGATACGTGCCGCCATTACCCTCTGGATTCTTCGCTTCGCTCAGAATGACTCATTCCCCAAAATGATTGCACAAACTGTAAACCAGCTCTAGAACCGCCAGCCGGTTGAAAAAAGTCTGGCTAGCCACAGGATTGCCATGGCATAGATCCCCGCAGCTATGTCATCCATCATGATGCCGAATCCGCTGTGCATCCTGTCAAACTGTCGGGCCGGAGACGGTTTTAGGATATCGAAAACGCGAAACAGCAGAAATGCCAGCAGCCACTCCCACGGGCGAGTGCTGGCCGCGATCAGCGCGACCCATTGGCCTGCAACTTCATCCAGGACCACGAAGCTGGGATCTTCAGTCGCCGCCTCTCGGGCGACAATGTTGGAGGCTGGAATGCCGACGAGGAGTACGAGCAGAGCTGCGACGGCGGTACCGAACGCCAGGTACGTGGGCGAAGGATGAAGCCAGTGCGCCGCCGCCAACCACAATAGCAGACCCGCCACGGAGCCCCACGTACCCGGCGCTGGACGCAGGAATCCAGCGCCAAAAAATGTTGCCAGCGCCCAGGCCCAGGCTGTCCTCTTTTTTGTCATTTACTCATCATCGCCGGAGCCGCGCACGCTGCGGTGCATCTCATCCAGTCCTTCCAGCACTTCTGGGTCGAGGATGGGAGAAGAGATGCGATAGGCGCCGCTGGCCCACTTGCCCAGGTCGATCAAACGGCAGCGGTCGCTGCAAAACGGAAAATCTTCGTCGTCCCGCAGCACCAGCGTGTGGCATGTCGGACACCTGAGAGCCGATATTGTTTTGTTTTTCTCTTTCGCCATACAGGCCTCACAATGTAACCGTAGTAGTTACATATTGATGGTTCGTCATTCTGAGCGCAGGGAAGAATCCAGGAATATTTGCAGCGCCGCCAGTGCCTTCTGGATTCTTCGCTGCGCACAGAATGACTCGTATTTTATCCATCTCTACGCGCGATGAAGTTCTTATGCCACCACACGAGCGACCAGGTCGTAATCGTGGGCATCGGTTATTTCACAGTGATAGAACTTTCCTGCTTGCACAGCAGGGCAGGGCCCAAAGTCGTTGATCAGGATTTTCCCGTCGATCTCGGGAGCATGCATCGCGCTACGACCCTGCCACAGCAACGGCGTTTCTTCGCTTTCGCCTTCCATCAGCACGTCGAAACTGCGGCCTACCTGGGCTGCGCGCGCCTTGCGGCTGATCTTCAATTGGTTCCGCATCAGCTTGCGCTGCCGCGCTCCGATGGTACGCTTGGGAACTTTTCCGTCGAGCGCATACGCAGCGGAACCTTCCTCATCGGAATACTCGAACACGCCCAGCCAGTCGAAGCGCGCTTCCGCAACAAAATTCATCAGCAGATCAAAGTCAGCGTCCGTTTCGCCGGGAAAGCCGGTGATAAAAGACGTCCGCAGCGTAATCTCCGGCATGGTCGCGCGAACGCGCTCGATCATTTTCAAAAAGATGTCCGCGCCGCCGCCGCGCTTCATGCGCTTCAGCACATTGGGCGCTGCGTGCTGCAGCGGCACATCGAGATATTCACAAATATTTTCGTGCCGGGCCATGGTGTCGAGCAGCGCTGGAGTCACCTTGTTGGGATAAGCATACAGAAAGCGCAGCCAACGAAGACCTTCAACGCGGGCCAGGCGATCCAGCAACTGCGCCAGGCCGTCTTTCATGCCGAAGTCCTCGCCATAGCAGGTGGTGTC
>JAJZDO010000800.1 GCA_021805955.1 Acidobacteriota bacterium | reverse complement strand
TCGTCGGTGTAGAGCAGGAGTCGGCTGCCGGGCGGAAACGGCAGGGTCTGGCTCTCGTATGTCATGCCGGGCAGCATGCCGAGCGGCGTGCCGGAGGCGGAGATTTCGATGGTCTGGCCGTCGGGCCGGAGCAGGAAGCCGGGATTGTGGCCGGCGTTGAGAATCTCCAGCGTGGCCGCAGCGGGGTTTGCCGGGTCCAGAACGAGCCGCGCGACGATGGCCGTGACGTAGCGGCGGCGCGCCTCTTCGCCCTCCTGCCAGTGATGCTGGTTGGCCTGGCGGGCGAGGGCGTGGAGGGGAATGCCGCTGGCGGCCATGGCGCGAAAGGCGGAGCGAAAGCTGGAAGCCATGAGCGCGGAGGCCAGTCCCTTGCCGGCGACATCGGCGACGGCGAGCAGGATTTCGCCGCTGGGCTGGGCGAGCACATCGACGTAGTCGCCGCCGACCTCGTAGCAGGTCTCCGAGCGGACGGCGAGCGAGAAACCGGCGAGATCGGGCAGGTCGCGCGGGATGAGCGAGCGCTGGATGTCGCGCGCGGCGTCGAGATCCTTCTGTACGCGCGCCCACTGGAGGTTGCGCTCGAAGTTGCGCGCGTTTTCCAGCGCGACGGCTGCCTGGAGTGTCAGCCCCTGAAGAAAATCCAATTCGTAGAAGCTGAGCGCGCGCTGCCCTGGCGGGAAGACGATGAGCGTCGTGAGCGGATGGCCGTCGTGGTCGCAGAGCGGGAACGCATCGGACGCGGAGTCGGGAATCGGGTGGGGAACGTCGCCGAAGATCATCGGCTCGGCATCGTGCGCGACAAACGCGGCTCCGGCCATCTCCAGCTCAAGGACGGCGATGCGCAGCACGGCGCGCAGCACCTCCGGCTCGCTGGTCGTCGCATGGACCTGGCGCGAAACCTCCAGCAGAGCCTGAAGCCGCGCGACCTGCTGCTGGAGGTCGATGGTGGCTTCGTCGTTGTCGGTCAGTGGAGAAAAATCAGCGGTCATGGGCGGCAGTGGTTGGCTCCGTCGGGAGATGGAACAGATGCTGCATGCGGCTTGAAGTAAAACCGTCGTCGCGATTCAGCCGGAAATCGTGCGGCGTGGCCGCGATCCAATCAGCCCGTACCAGGCGATGAACAGATAACAGAACGCCGGAATGACGAACGAATGCTGAATGCCGCCGTGATCGGCCACCCAGCCGATGAGCGGCGGAATCACCGCTCCGCCCACCACCGCAGTCATAATCAGTCCCGAGCCTTTGCTCGTCAGCGGCCCCAGGCCGACAATCCCCAGCGCGAAGATATTCGGGAACATGATCGAGTTGAAGAACCCGCAGAGCACGAGCGAGCCAATGGCGATGTGGCCCGTCGTAAACATTGAGACCAGCACCATCCCTGTGCCCAGAATGCCAAACAGCCCGAGCAGACGCCCGGACTGAAAGCGCGTGAGCAGCCAGGAGCCAAGCAGTCGGCCAATCAGCGCGCCAAACCAGTAGAGCGAAACCAGAAACGAGGCCGTGTGTTCGCTGGGAACGCCTTGCTGATGGAAGTAGTTGACGGCAATCGACGCGAGGCCCACCTCGACGCCGACGTAAAGAAAAATGCCCACCGCGCCGAGCACCGTGTGGCGATAGCTCCAGATGCTGCGCGAGAGGATTGGATCCCCCTCCCTGGCCGGACGAAACGCCTGCGTCTGCTGCACTGCGGGCAGGTGCATGAACATCACGGCAAAGCCAAGAATCAGCAGCCCGCCGGCAATCGCAAGGTACGGCCCGCGAACTGTATTGGCAATCGCGGCGGGCGTGGCCATCTTCGAGGGATCGGTCAGGATGTATGCGCCGGCGATGAGCGGGGCGATGCTGCCGCCGAGCGAGTTCAGCGCCTGCGCCAGAGTGAGCCGCGCCGGCGCGCTGCGCTCCGGGCCAAGAATGGCAACGTAGGGATTGGCCGAGGTCTGCAACGCCGTTACGCCGGCGCCGACGACAAAGACGGCGACGAGAAACAACGGGAAGCTGACGAGGCGCGCGGCGGGAACGAAGAGCAGGCAGCCAACCACCTGTATGAAGAGCGAAACGACCATCGTGCGCTTGTAGCCGATGGACTCGATGAGCCGCGCCGTGGGCGTGGAGAATACGAAATAGGCGAGGAAAAACGCCGACTCGGCGAGCATCGCCAACACATAGGGCAGGCTGAAGATGGAGCGCAGATGCGGCACCAGAGCCATGTTGAGGTTGGTGATGAAGCCAAAGATAAAATACAGCGCGGTCACCGTGATGAACGGGCCAAGATAGCTGGGCTGCGCCGAGGGCGCCTCATGCGAAGTAGACATCGGGTGCGAGTGCTTCCCTTCTGAATCGAATTCCAGACAAAACCGTCCGGAGAAAAACAGCCCCGGCTTGCGCTCCATCGTACATGCACCGGCTCGCCTGTGGCGACAGCAAATCGGGCGGAAGGAAACGCATATTCACTATACGCGGCATTGCATCAGGCAGCGGCGCGCGGTTCAGCGGTTGTGAGGCTGGTGTCGGTAGTGGTCGGTGGTGATGAGGGCAGTTTTCGCCCGCAGGCGGTTCTTTTGGACTCCTGAAGCCCACCTCGCAACTCGTTGGGTCGTTCCGGCTGAAAGCGCTTGTCGGCTGATCGACGACGGTCCTTGTTGCGGACCAGACGCTGACGCGGCAGCGCCCGATGGATCGCGCCCGGCGATTTTTCGGCGCTTTCGCGCTCCGTCGAGCAGAGATAAAATGGGAAGACAATGCAATCCATGCCGTGCGTTTCAACCGATAAACTCGGAAATATCGGATATGGTCCTGCTCGTTCGGAATCATTTGTGAATATGGCCTCTGTGGGATGTGGAGATTTGAAGCTAACTTCTAGCACAATTTCGCCGACAGATGGACTTTGCCGATTTCGACAGACCCCATGCCATGGGGAGACGAGACATGCCTGAAAAGGATAGGAACGGCGGCATTCTGGCTGTGATCGTTCTGTACAAGACAGCGCCTGTCGAATCCGCCGCGTTTCAGACGCTGAGTTCAGCAATCGCCTGCCTGAAAGAACAGCGACCAGGCATCCATATCCTGCTCTATGACAATGCGCCAGATGGAAAGATCCAGGATATGTTGCCGCCCGGCGTGCATTATAAAGGCGCATCACGGAACGATGGTCTGGCGGGAGCTTATAACTTCGCGCTCGGCCAGGCGCAGCAGGATGGCTGCGACTGGATGTTGACGCTGGACCAGGACACGCGGCTGCCTGCTGACTTTCTTTTGCGCTTGCAACCGATAGTCGCGCGCCTGCATGCGGTTGAGTCAGTGGCCGCAATTGTTCCACATCTGGAGCAGGCAGGCAGGCAGCTTTCACCAGTCAGGATTCGGCCATGGGGAGTCCAGTACCTGTCGAGAGAGAGCAGCGGATTTGTCAGAGGAGAGATTCATGCCCTTAACTCGGCATCGCTTTTTCGAGTGAGCGCGCTCAAGCAAATTGGGGGATTCGATCCGTACTTTTGGCTGGACTATCAGGATGCCTATGTTTTCCGGAAATTCCATCAATGTGGAAGAAGAATATATGTTACCGAAGATATACGGGTGGAGCATGATCTTTCTCTTCTTTCAAAAAGTGGAGGAATGGGAGCTGGACGCTTCCGAAACTTTTTGCAGGCCGAGTCGGCCTTCAGTGACTTATACCGGGGACGCATAAGCCGGGCCTTTCTGACGCTTCGCCTGATGGCCCGCTTATTGCTTCAGCGGAAAAAAGCTGTCGACCCCGCGATTCGTGGACTTACCCTTGAGGCGCTGCGACGACGGATATTTCATTCGCGAGAGCAGCGAATCCGGGAATGGCGCAAGGAGATGGAGCGGCGCGCGGCGGATGCGGCGCGGGGCGTGGAAAGTGCCGAATTCTCCGGGATGCGGCCTTCCATCTCCGTATGCATGGCGGCGTACAACGGCGAACAATATATCATCCCGCAACTTCAGTCGATCCTGAGTCAACTGAGCGATGAGGACGAGGTTATCGTTGTGGATGATGCCTCACGGGATCATACATGCGAGAAAGTACGTTCTCTCAAAGATGTTAGAGTCAGGCTGATTCAACATGAAGCCAATCAAGGAATATCGCGCACGTTTGAAGATGCAATCAGGGCGGCATCGGGCCGGATTCTTTTTCTGAGTGATCAGGACGATCTGTGGGATCCGCGCAAGGTTTCGATGATGATGGAGGCTTTCAAGTCCAATCCCGAAGTTACTTTGATTGCGACGGACAATGCGCTGATTGATGAGAATGGAGCGCTGATTTCCAGTTCGTACTTCACCGGGCGCGGCGGGTTTCAGGCAGGGCTTTGGGCAAACCTGGTTCGCAGCCGATTCGGAGGTTGCACGATGGCGTTTCGAGCGGAAGTGATCGGCGATTTTCTTCCCTTGCCACATGCATACGCGGTGCTGCACGATCTTTGGATTGGCGTGAGAAACTCACTTGCCGGCCATAAGGCGCTGTACATCCCCGAGTCACTGGTGCTTAGCAGGCGTCATTCAGCCACGGCGACGGGTCGAAAGCCCCTCTCGCTCCGGACCAGGCTGCGCAACCGTGTTCATTTGCTGCTGGCACTTATGGAGTTTAGAATCCGTAGGACGGCGTATCGGATATGGTGAATCTGGGGAAGGCATCGCGAATGAAAAAAATCCTGGTTGTGGCGAACGATTTTCCATACCCGCCGGCCCATGGCGCAGCGGTGGACATGTGGAATCGGATACGAATTCTGGTTGAGATGGGATACCGTGTCGATCTGTTGGCGAGCGTGAAAGAGACACCGGCGCAGGAATCCATCGATGAAGTGAAGAGATACGTCGGCAATCTGTGGATTGTTTCGCGCAGCCAAAGCCTGGGAAGTTTTCTGTCCTGGATTCCATTTCAGGTGCGGAGCAGAGCGGCGCTGGCGAAAATCAAGCTCGACGGGGACTTTGATGCCGTTATTCTGGAAGCGGACTATGTTGCCGAGGTTCTTAAGAATCCCGGAGTTCGTGGCTCGAAGCTGATTCTACGCATCCACAATGAACAGGTGCTGTATTTTCGCGAGCTGGCACAGGGATCGAAGAACTGGCTCAGGAAGGCGTACTTTCTGTCGGAATCTTTCAAGTTCCGGCTCTTTTCGCCGGTTGTATTGCGGAAATGCAACTTGCTCTGGTTTATCTCCGACAGCGAGCGCGCCGAACATGTGAGAAAGAAACGCGAAGACGAAAGCAAATCATATTTCCTGCCAACCCATGTAAGTCCGGAAAATCTTCGCCCATTTGTTTCCGGAGAGCCGACAGCACTCTTTATCGGTTCACTTACGATTTCGCATAACACCGATTCGGTGGTGTGGTATCTGGAGAATGTACACTCCCGGCTGCTGGATATTGAAGGTTATTCGTTTCAGGTGGCGGGAAGGACTGCGGGTCAATCAATCACATGGCTGAAAGAGATGGTCCAGCGCAACAGGAAGGCCGCGCTGGAAGCGGATCCGGCCGTGCTGGATGATCTTTACCGGAAGGCTTCGGTGTTTGTGAATCCGGTGATTGTCGGCGCGGGAATCAAGATCAAGGTTGTGCAGGCTCTGGAAGCCGGCGTGCCTGTGGTGAGCACGACGATGGGCATTGAGGGCACAGGTTTCAAAGACGGAGTGCATGTGCTTGTGGCGGACACGCCGGCTGCATTTACGGAATGCGTGCGCAGAATTCTTACCGAAAAAGGGCTGGGGGAATTTCTGGTGGGCAATGCGCAGAGCTATCTGCGCGACAGGTATGACATGAAAGTCAACATGGACAGAACCCTGTCTCAACTGCTCGCGGCGAATGAGGAAGTGAAGGTTGTTCGGGATGCGAGATAGGGTTGTTGTCTGGAATCGAATGGAGGCCAAACAGGGATGAGCAAGATACTGGTTACGGGTGCGGCAGGGTTTGTCGGGCGGCATGTGGTGAAACGTCTTCTGGACCGTGGAGACGAGGTGCATGCGGTGGATTCCCTGGCGGAGTTCACCGGCGGCATTGATCCGGATAAGGGCTGGCCGTTGTTTGATCCTCGCGAGTATGCGAACTTTCACTTCTACAAGGAGGACTGCCGCACCTGGTTTTCGCGATCCGTTGAAACGGATTTCGATTACGTGTTTCACCTTGCGGCCATGGTGGGCGGCCGCCTGATGATCGAAAACAATCCTTTGGCGGTTGCCGATGATCTGTCCATCGATGCGAGCTACTGGAAATGGGCCAAGGAAGCGCGCCCAAAAAAGACAGCGTGTTTCAGTTCCAGCGCCGCTTACCCGGTCAAGCTGCAGAGGGCGGATGGATTCGTATTGCTGAGGGAGGACATGATCTCTTTTGGCGATGACATCGGCATGCCGGACATGAGTTATGGCTGGGCAAAACTGACCTGTGAGTATCTGGCCCAGCTTGCATACGAAAAGCATGGGTTGAAATCGATATGTTATCGGCCATTTTCAGGGTATGGGGAAGACCAGGACGACGCCTATCCGTTTCCCAGCATCTGCAAGCGGGTGATCGATCACAAGGGTTCGGATGTCCTGCATGTGTGGGGAAGCGGAACTCAGATGCGGGACTTCATACACATTGAAGATTGCGTTGACGGAGTGATGGCGACCATTGACCGGATTGACGATGGCGGCGCGGTGAATCTATCCACGGGAATACTGACGAGCTTTATCGAGTTTGCGCGGATGGCGGCAAATGTCGCAGGGTACAACCCGGAAGTGAAGGGGATGTCGGACAAGCCGGCTGGAGTCCATGCGCGTGGCGGCGACACGGCCAAACAGGCGGAACTTGGGTTTCGATACAAGGTTGATTTTCGGACGGGCATCGAGCGCTGGGGCTTCGACCCGGA